>JAFVTB010000177.1 GCA_017503445.1 Clostridia bacterium | reverse complement strand
GAAGTGCGCTTTAAAGGCAAAAATATATACGAAGTTTTGGATATGACAATTGAAGAAGCGTTGAAATTCTTTGAAAATATCCCATCAATCACCCAAAAATTGCAGGCACTTTTTGATGTTGGGCTGGGGTATATGAAACTTGGGCAGTCTGCCACAACATTAAGTGGTGGCGAAGCCCAACGCGTTAAACTTGCCACCGAACTTGCAAAGCGTTCAACCGGCAAAACAATGTATATTTTGGACGAGCCAACCACAGGCCTTCATTGGTATGACATCAAAAAACTTATCGGCATTTTGCAAAGGTTGGTTGAAGGGGGCAACACCGTTTTGGTCATTGAACATAACCTTGATGTCATCAAGTGCGCCGATTATTGTATTGACCTTGGGCCTGAAGGCGGTGATGGTGGCGGCACAATTGTTGCCACGGGCACGCCAGAACAAATTGCCAAGGTTGACCAATCCCACACAGGCAGATTTTTAAAAAAAATATTAAAATAAATAAAAAAATTAATATTTTCAATAAAAAAACAAATAATTTTAATTATTTAAAATTTAATTATTTATTTTACAAAATAAAAAAAACAGCAAGATTTTGCTGTTTTTTTACACCCTTGGTTCGAAGTTTTCAAAAATGATGTTGTCGCAGTATGGCAAAATTTTGTTGTATTCTTCTTGGGTTCTTATTGTCCATGCCAAAAGTGGCAAGTTTTTGTGTTTGTTCACCCAGCGGTTTGGCAAATCTTGCGCGTGATAGGCAATGAAATGCGGCTTGCTGATTTTATTAAACGCCATTTTCTTCAAAAAATATTTCTTAAACGCGGAAATTTTATCTTTTTTAAAGAATGAAGAAATTTGGCCGCGGATAATGTTTGGTGCATGGTTTTTAAACCATTCAAGCGTCAGCGGATTGAAAGACATAATTGCAAATTCGCCTTGATAATTTTGGATAATCTCCAAAAATTTCTTTTCCAAGCTTCCAACTTTGCCTTCGTTTTTAAGTTCAAACAAAATTGGGATTTGTCCGTTCACCAGCGCCAAAACCTCTTGAAGCGTGGGGATTGAATATTCAGTTCCCAAAAGTTTGTGGTTTGGCAAGTTTTCGGCGGTCAGGTTCATCACATATCCATCTTGCCCCGTCATTCTTTGCAAGGATTTGTCATGAAAAACCACAAGCGTGCCATCGGCAATTTCTTGAATATCAATTTCAATGGGCGTTGATTCGTGAATGGCGTTTTCAATCGCGCCAATGCTGTTTTCCGGCAGATGTTCGTTGTGCAAGCCGCGATGCGCAACATATCTTTCCACCAGCCAAGATTTAAATAAATCGTTAATCATAAGCATGTTTCCTATGATTTTAATATATCATTTTTCAAAACTTTAATCAATATATTTTGCTGGCTTTTTCGAAATGTCAAGCATTTTTTTGTGTTTTTTTGGCAAATTTGGCGTTTTTTGCTCTTCGCGCGCGTGAAACTTATATATTGGTGCTTGACAAATCGGCAAAAGTTTGATATGATAAGCACATTATCCGCATGCACCGGGGCAATAAAAGTGGAAGATTGCACGTAAAGAACCTTCTTTGCACGCAAAAAGCCCTCCCGCACGCAGCGAGTTTAACAAAAGGAGATATTGAAACATGTACGCAATTATCGAAACCGGCGGAAAGCAATATGATGTTAAAGTTGGTGATGTGCTTCAGGTTGAAAAAATTGATGCAGAAGTTGGTGCAAAAATCACTTTTGATGCAATTTTCACAAGCGCAGATGGCAAAATTGCCACAGGCAAAGATGCACAAAAAACCAAGGTAACAGCAGAAGTTGTTGCACACGGCAAAGGCGAAAAAATCATTGTTTACAAAATGATTCCAAAGCAAATGTATCGCAGAAAAAATG
>JAFVTB010000176.1 GCA_017503445.1 Clostridia bacterium | reverse complement strand
CCAATTGGCCACAGGTGGCAGAAAAAAATCTGCCCACAATGGTTGTGCGCTCCTTATTATGCTGAAGCGTGGCAATGGTGAAACCGTTTGCCGCGTTGTGGTATGTGATGTGTGTAATTTCCCCTTCAAGTTGCATATATGAATAATACAACAAAACAATCTTTTTTTCAAGTTTATCCAAAATTTTCTTGCAATTTCGTGGGAATAGGTTATAATTATAGCCAGGAGAAAAACAGTGGAACTTGCACTTAATTTGGCTGAACTTCAAGTGTTAAGCGAAAATTTTATAAAAAAGACCTGCACAAATTTGGCGGATAATGAACTGAAGGTGCTGGTTATTTTGAAAATTTATAAGGAATGCAGTCCAACAATTTTGATAAGCAAAATTGGCATTTTGAAAACAAATTTGGCAATTTTGTTAAAACGGTTGGTTTCAAGTGGGTTGGTGGAAGCGCGCAGAAGCAGTCTTGATGCCCGCAGCAAAATGTTTGCCCTAACCCCCGCAGGGCATAACCTTATGGATGATGTTGTTGGAACAATTGATCGATGTTTGGATGATGTTCCAAAGGAAGAGTTTTATTTTGCTCTTCAAACAGTGCTTATGGTTCTTAATAAAAAAATATAGGAGATTATTTAATGAAATTTTATAACAGTTTAACAAAACAGGTGCAAGAGTTTAAACCCCGCGATGAAAATCAGGTTTCAATCTACACCTGCGGCCCAACGGTTTATCACTTTGCCCACATTGGCAATCTTCGTAACTATATAATGCAAGATATTCTTGTGAAAGCCCTTAAATTCGGCGGATATAATGTTAAGCGCGTGATGAACATCACCGATGTTGGTCACCTGAGTGATGATGGCGATTATGGTGAAGATAAAATGATTGAGGGCGCAAAGCGCGAAAATAAGACAGTTGAAGAAATTGCAAAATTTTATACAGATGCTTACTTTTCGGATATGAAAAAAGTTAACAACGCTATGCCAGATGTAGTTGAACCTGCCACAAATTGCATTGATGAATTTATAAATGCGGTGCAAACCCTTTTGGATAAGGGCTTTGCATATCAAGCTGGCGGAAACATTTATTTTGACACCAGCAAACTTGAAAGTTATCACAAGTTTTTCAATTTCAAGCAAGAAGATTTGGAAGTTGGCGTCAGAAGCGATGTTGAACTTGATGAAAGCAAGCGTAATGCAAATGATTTTGTCTTGTGGTTTACAAAATCCAAATTTGAAGACCAAGCCCAAAAATGGGAAAGCCCTTGGGGGCTTGGCTATCCAGGTTGGCATATTGAATGCTCTTGCATTGCAATAAAACACCTTGGGGAATATTTGGACATTCATTGCGGTGGCATTGACAACGCGTTCCCGCATCACACCAACGAAATTGCGCAAAGCGAAGCAATCCTTGGCCACGAATGGTGCCCATATTGGCTTCATGTGATGCACCTTAACACTAAAAGTGGAAAGATGAGTAAGTCAAGCGGGGGATTCTTAACACTTTCAGTTTTGGAAGAAGAAGGTTTTAATCCGCTGGCATACAGATTTTTCTGCCTTTTGTCGCATTATCGCAAAAATTTGGTGTTTGATTACGAATCTCTTGAAAATGCCCAAACGGCATACAACAAACTTTTGCAAAAAATTGCCAAAATTGAAGAAGTGGGCGATATTCAAACCGATAAGGTGCAGGAGTATAAGGCCAAATTTTTGGAAAATTTGAACAATGACCTTAACACATCACTTGTAATCACGGGGGTTTATGACCTTTTGAAGGATAACGATGTCAATGGCAACACCAAACGCCAAATTTTGGCGCAGATTGATGAAGTTCTGTCGCTAGACCTTTTGAAACCAATTGAAACCCAAAGCGATGTACCTGCGGAGGTGCAGGCGCTTGCGGAAAAACGCTGGGCGGCAAAACAAGCCCGCGATTTTGCCACCGCAGATGCCATTCGCGCCCAAATTGATGCCCTTGGCTTTGTGGTTGTGGACAAAAAAGATGGATTTACTCTTGAAATAAAATAAAAAATTCAGGTTGAAAAACCTGTTTTTTTATTTATATAATTTATTTTTTATATTTTTTCACCAAAAAAACATTTGTTTAAGCGAAGCTTATTGCCTGGCGGGGCTTCCCGCCCCAATGCAAATTGCGGTGGCTTGGGTGGCGGTGTGGGAAATTGAAATTTCAAACTTTTCAACATCAAACCCCAAATTTTGGGCGCGCGCAAGGGCAATGTTTGAAAGGATAACATATGGCGCGCCACTTTCATTGTGGCATACTTCAATATCCTTAAACGGGATTTCATCAAGCCCTGCGCCCAAAACTTTCATAACGGCTTCTTTGGCTGCAAAATGCCCCGCAAAATGCTGGGCAAAATTTTTGCGTGCGGTGCAGTAGGCAATTTCACTTTTGGTGAAAAGGCGCATTTTTGTTTTTTCGCCCATATTTTCAAACCGCGAAACATCAATCAAATCAATCCCAACTTTCATCGTTTTCCCCTTTCAAAATTTTATTGATTGCCGCATTGGTTTCTTCAAATCCAAACCCTTTGCCCACAAGGTGGCGAAAAAGTTTTTCTTTCAGTTTTGGGTCGGCGCGTTTGGTGCGTGCAAACTTTTTTGCAAGGTGCAAAATCACATCTTCCTGATCGCCCATTTTTTCAAGGCAATCATTTATGATGGCATCTTCAACACCTTTTATTTTAAGGTCATATTTTATGGCGCGCTTGCCCTTTGTTTGGTGGGTGGTGATATAATATTCGGCAAACTTACGGTCGTTTAAAAAATTCAGTTCTTCCAGCCGCCAAACCACAAAGTCCACATCACCAACCGAAAAACCTTTTTCAAAAAGATATTGCTTGATTTGTCTTTTTGTTTTTGCCCAGCGTTCAAGGTGGTTCAGTGCCAGGTGCAGTGCAAGT
>JAFVTB010000175.1 GCA_017503445.1 Clostridia bacterium | reverse complement strand
AGTGTGTGGGCATTGAAAAGCTTGCACTTTCCGGATTTGAAAAAGATTATATCATCATTGAATATGCTGGCGGCGACAGGTTCTATTTGCCCAGCGAGCAAGCCGATGCGCTTTCGCTTTATTCCACGAGCGAAGAAAGCCCAAAATTGAACAAACTTGGCGGCGCAGATTTTGCGCGCGTCAAGGAAAAGGTTTACAAAAGCGTTAAGGAAATGGCGTTTGACCTTTTGAAGCTTTATGCCGCGCGTGAAAAAGCCAAGGGCGTGGTGTATGCCAAAGATGATTATTTGTCAGAGCAGTTTGATGATGCCTTTCCGTTTGAAGAAACCCCCGATCAACTTCGCGCCATTGCCGATATTAAGCATGATATGGAAAGCACAAAAATTATGGATCGCCTTGTGTGTGGTGATGTTGGTTTTGGGAAAACCGAGGTTGCCCTTCGCGCAATTTATAAAGCCGTGCTTTCGGGCAAACAGGTGGCATTTTTGTGCCCAACAACTGTTTTGGCACAGCAGCATTATCAAACCTGCCAAAAACGCTTTGCGGGCTTTATGGTGAAAACTGCGCGCTTTAATCGTTTGATGACAAAAAGTGAAGAATCAAAGGTTCTTGCGGGGCTTGCGGATGGCACGATTGATGTTGTTTGCGGCACGCATAAACTGCTTTCAAGCAAGGTGGCGTTCAAAAATCTTTCGCTTTTGGTGCTTGATGAAGAACAGCGCTTTGGCGTGGAAGACAAAGAAAAAATCAAAAACCTGAAAAACAACATTGATGTGCTTTCACTTTCGGCAACCCCAATTCCGCGTACCCTGCATATGAGCTTGACCGGCATTCGCGATATCAGCATCATCGACACACCGCCGCGCCAGCGCCTGCCCGTGCAAACATTTGTAACGGAATTTGATGAAGGGCTTATCCAGCGCGCCATTCAAACCGAACTTGCCCGCGATGGCCAAGTTTTGATCATCTTTAACAACATTGAAAAAATCTTTGATTTTGCCGCAAAGATAAAGCACCTTGCCCCAAATGCCAAAATTGGTGTGGCGCATGGGCGGCTTTCACAAAAAGTTTTGGAAGACACGATTTTTAAACTTTATGCCAAAGAATATCAAATTTTGGTCAGCACAACACTTATCGAAAACGGCATTGATTTGCCAAGCGCAAACACGCTTATTGTGATTGATGCGGACAAACTTGGGCTTTCGCAGGCATATCAAATTCGCGGCCGCGTTGGCAGGGGTGATAAACCCGCGTTTGCATATTTTCTTATCAAAGAAGGTAAACAAGTCAGTGAAAATGCATATCGTCGGCTTTCTGCGCTTATGGAAAACACATCGCTTGGCAGTGGGCTTAAGATTGCAATGGCGGATTTGGATATTCGCGGTGCGGGCAATGTGCTTGGCAAACAGCAAAGCGGCAATATGATGAAGGTGGGATATGACCTGTATTATAAGCTTTTAAATGTTGCGCTGAAGGAACTTAAGGGGGAAAAGGTTGAGGCGCTTCGCGATGTAAAAATCATCATCGCCCTTGATGCTTTTGTGCCTGAATGGTTTATTGAAAGCCAAGATGAACGCCTGAAGCTTATCACGGAAATCAGCGCACTTGAAAGCCAAAAAACCGCCCAAGAATTTTTGAAAAACATTGAATCCACGTTTGGCAAGGTGCCAACTGAAGTGCAAAACCTTGCAAAAATTTCTGTGCTTAAAAATTTGTGCCAAAAATTGGGCGTGCGTCAAGTGCAAGTTAATCAAGATGGCTTTAAACTTTATTTTTATGAAAAAAACGATATAATTTTCACCCAAAAGGCAACAATATTGCAAAACCTTTGCGTGCTTTTGGCGGATTTGGAAAAGCAAATACCCCAAAACAGTTGATTTTTGCGTGCTGGTGTTGTAAAATTATAAGACTTTAAGGAGAAATAATGAAAAAAAGACTTTCCCTGGTGCTTGTTTCAGTGTTTGGATTAACCACGCTTTTAAGTGGTTGCAATTTGTTCCAAATGGACAAAAAATCCTATTATGAACAAACGATTGCCACCGTTTCTTATACGGCGGAAGACAGCGCGTCAAAAAACATTAAAATCACAAAGGAAGACCTTATGCAGGCATATTCTCGCTATGGTCAAACCTTGCAACAAAATGGATATTCTGGCAAGGACCTTGTGGATTATATTGTTAACCTGTTGATTGACCAAAAAATTGTGTATAACGAAGTGAAAGATTTGATTTCCGCCGGCAAAATCACAATTCAAAACAATGACCGCAACGAAATGTGGGAATCAACCTATAACAACATGCTTGGGCTTTTGCAAGATTATGAAGCCGATGTGATTGCCGATTGGAAACTGCCACAACCAGAATCTTCAGAAGCTGAAAATGAACAAAAAACCGAATACACTGCTTATCAAAAACAGGCAAAAATCGTGAAAGTGGATAATGATTGGAAAATCCAAATCATCGACAACACCGATGACACTCAAGAAGACCTGATTTATACCCCACTTGGCGATATGGCAGTGCAAATCACCGTTGAACAAGAACTTGATAAACACATCGCTGAAAGCAATGTGGCAAAAGAAGCGCAACAAAGATATATTTATGACCTTAAGCAATATCAAAAAGGCCGCGGCTTTTCAACCAAGAATGAAGATATTTGGTCTAATGAAATCAACCGCGTGTATAAAGAAGTTGAACAAAACAAATATCTTGCCCTTTACACCGAATATCTTCAAAAATCTGCTGCTGCAGGCCAAGGAGAATATTCAATCGTTGATGTAAATGATGTGCTTGGATATCTTGAAAGCAAAGTGACATCAAATTATATCAAATATTCAGTTGATTCCTCTGCCTTTAATGATGACATTTTGGGCAATCGTGCTGAAACATTTTATATTAAACAAGATGCTGATTTGGGCGAATATTTCTATGTGTCTCATATTCTTGTAAAGTTTGATGAAAACAAATTCAAGGCGCTTGATGAATCTCTTAAAAATGGATATATCAGCCAAGCAGATTATGATACACGCCGCGCGCAACTTGTAAGCGAAACCCTTGCAAAATCATATGGTGAACCTCGTGAAGGATACACAGTTGAAGATTTGTATGCGGATTTCAGCAGCGCAATGAATGCCGCTGGCAGCACCCAAGCAAAACTTGATGTGTTCAATGATTATATGTATGAATTCAATGAAGACACAGGCAACAAAAATCAAGATTTTGATTATGTGATTGGAACCAAAAACAGCAAAATGGTTGATGAATTCAACGAAGCTGCTCGCGCACTTTATGATAACGGCAATGGCCAAATTGGCGATATCAGTGGAATGGTTGAATCAACGTATGGCATCCATATTTTGATTTATCTTGGACCGGTTGAAAATTTGTTTAATGTAACAGATATTGATGCGTTCTCTTTGACCAATGCAACGGGTGATGAACTTTCTGCGCTTGTTGAAAAAATCACCACCACACAACTTTCTGTTTTAAACACAAAAACCGTGTTTGATTTGGTGTATGAAAAATTGATCACAGATAATGTTTCAATTTTGGAAATGCTGAATCTCAGCACACTTAAAGCTGGCACCAAAATCACAACATATCCAAGTCATTACAGCGATTTGTATTAATTTTTTTGAGTATGCAAAATAATCTTTGACATACTCATTTTTTTTTGGTATATTAAAGGAATAAGGCAGTTTATCAATTGAAAAAAGAATTAAAACCTGTTGTCTATATAAAAAACAAACATATAAAGATGTATGTTGGGATTGCCCAAAAGGGTGTTCCTGTTCTTTATTTGTCTTGCAAACGCAAAAACTTTCGCAAAGAATTTGATGAGGCAGAGCAGACTGTTGCCAAACAAAAATCCAAAAAAAGCAAATATATAAACCTGATTTTTTTTCTTGTCAATCTTTGCGTTATTGGTATAATCTTTGGAACGCAAATGGGCAAAGAAGATATGTCAATTTCAACGCTTCTCAATTCAACATTTTCACCGCTGTTGCTTTTGCTGGCGCTGGGATTTTGGTTTGTGGTTCAATGTGTTGACGGTTATCGCATCAATTTGCTTGTCAAATCCTCCTCAGGGCGCAGTCGGCCGTTTCTCAGTTATAAAACAAATGCAATCGGCAGATATTGGGATAGTATAACGCCTATGAGTACGGGCGGCCAACCATTTCAAGTGTTTTATCTTAAAAATCGGGGGCTTAACGTTGCGGCGGCGGTTTCAGTTCCGATTGGAAAATATGTTATCAACCAACTTTGCATAAGCGTTGTTTGGACGATTTGCCTTATTGTTGGCTTGGTGACCAGCAGCGGTTTCACACAAATTTTGTGTTTTGTGGGCTGGGCAATGAATTCGCTTTTAATGGTTGCGGTGATTGTGTTATCAATCAACCAGCGCGTGGGCAAAAAAATTGTGGTGTTTATCTTGAAAGCGCTGCAAAAAATAAAAGTTATCAAAGATTATGAAAAACGATACAATCAAGTTATCAAAATTGTAACAGATTTCCAAGTCACGCTGAAAAGTTTTCTTAAAGACGGCTGGCTGTTTGCAAAAATGATTATCACAAGCTTCGTGTCAATTATTTTGCACTACAGCGTGGTATTTGTGGTTTACTGCGTTATGATGGGCTCTATTGATTTTTCCATGTATTGGCAAATTTTCTTGTTTGGTGTGATGATTGATATGGCTGCAAGTTTCATCCCACTTCCAGGCGGTACCGGTGTTTCTGAACTTTCATTCACAAGTTTGTTTGCTGTGCTGATTTCGCCGTCCTCAATGTTGACATGGGCGCTTCTGATTTGGCGGTTCTTAACTTATTATATCACTCTTATCCAGGGCATTCTTGTGATGGCGTATGACAACGCAATTGGCAACCGCAAATATTCTTGGTTAAAAAAGAAATGGGAGTTGCAGGCCGAAAGCGTCACCTTTGCTCAAGACAAACTTCACGAATTTTCCGCGGAAAAGAAGCGAAAATCAGGACAAATATTTTAAAAGGCGTTTTGCCTTTTTTTATTTTGCATATATATTTTTTATTTTCAAAAAATATTATTATGAAATCAAAAAAAATTGGTGTGCGTGAAAGTTGGTATATTTTTTCAATCGTAATGCTTTCTGTTTTGCTTATGCTTTCGCTGTATCTTTTTTTGCAAAATCCATTTGTAACAAATCAGCCCGATCGCCCGGGCCTGCCCCCGGTTGGAACACCATTGAATATTTCTGTTGATGCTGCGGGGTCAAACGCGCAAAGTGTGTTTTTTCACGGCTCTGTTTTGCCACAAACATTTGTGCCGCAGGAGGTGAAAATCATCCTTAAGCCAAACCAAGAAAACGCGGTTGCGCGCGCCAAGGCGGTGATGTTTAATGAGTTTGGAAAGCAAATCCCCCTTGCACTTACAACATCATCAAATTGGGCCGCAGGCAACGATGGATATTATTATTGCCAAGAGGTTTTGTCGGCAAACTTGATGGTGGATTTTGTCAAAGAATTGCAAATTCCAGCAGAAGAAGAGGGGTTAAATTCGGCCAATGTTTATTCAATTATTTTTTCAATTGAAACTCTTCCGCAAAATGCAAATTTTGAAGAAATTTGGAAAATAAATTAAAATTAATTAAAAAATAATAAAAAAATAATTTATTTTATATTTTTTGTTTAAAAAATATTTTT
>JAFVTB010000174.1 GCA_017503445.1 Clostridia bacterium | reverse complement strand
TGCGAGTTTGCCTTTGGCATTGTCACTGATTTTGCCAAACAATGGCAACATAAACAGAGCAAGCAAGTTGTCAAGCCCCATTATAAGTCCACGAAGTGCATTGGGCAATCCGTATGCGTGCTCAAGAAGAAGGGGAATGACAAAGTCGTAAGCATTCCAGAAAAGTATTATGCCTGCAAAGGCAATGCCCACCTTGAATGTTTGACCATAGTCAAGTTTCAGTTTCTTCTCTGTCTGCTCGGTGCTTTCCATCGTAGTGCCGATGTTTTTTCGATTTTTCATAGTATATCACCCTTTTGCGGTTGCTATTATCACTCTAAATATATTAAAGCAATACATATACATTATAAAGCAAGTCCGCCTTTGTGTAAAGTGCCAATTTTATGCGCCTTCCCCAAAGGACCAAAGGAGTATAGATTGATATATGCTTTCCGCAAGGCGGTGGCGATAGGTGTCATCAAGAAGGTTTCTTTCATCTTCATTGTTGGACAAAAATCCGCACTCTATTATGACCGCAGGGCAAGGACTTTCATTGAGAATATATTTGTCCGCTTTGAGAATACTGAAATTGCGACCTGCATCTGGAAGGTTGAATTGTTGGTTGAGTATATCCTGAGTGAGCAAGGCAAAATCCCTTGAATTGTCCCCACCAAAAAACACCTGCATACCCTTCCTTCTTTTGTCACTGAAACTGTTGAGATGTATGCTTATGACAAGTTGCGGACTGGCTTTTTTTATGATTTCCACCCGCCTTTCCATATCCGTTTTTTTGACAAATCTTCCGCCTATAAGTGCCGACTGATTTTTCCTTGTCAAGACAACGTTAAATCCACCGCTTTCAAGATACTCTCCAAGCACCCTTGCAATGAGCAAAACTACGTCACTTTCCTTCACCCCATTTTCACTTGAAACACCACTGTCCAATCCGCCGTGACCGGGGTCTATGACAACGGTTTTCACATCTCGGTTTACACTTGACAAAACAGTGGGAATTGCCAAAACTCCAACCATGGACACCGCCACCAAAATCCAAACAACCAACTTATTTATGCACATAATTTATGCATATTTTGTGAAATTCTTTTTTATGCAGTTTTCAGTTTTTATGCAGGGTTATCTACAAAGTTATCCACATTTTTCGTGTGGATTGTGGATAACTTGGGGGATAAGTACACATTTTTGACACTTCTTTTTCATACCCTATTTCACCCCATTTTTTATGTGTTTTGCACCAAAACTGCAATTTTTGTCGTTTTTTGGCAGTTAAACTGCGTATTTTGAAATGTTGGTTATATCTTTACTTCGCTGTGCATAAGTTTTTCAAGGAGATGATGCTATGTTGAATTTTTCAAAAGTTTCTGGTTGCCCCGTTTTGTCCAAAAAGGATTTATGCATAATCGGCAATTTGAAAGATTGTATTTTTGATGAAAATCTAAACCAAATTGCATACTTTTTATGCATAAAAGATGATGGGGAATTTCTTGTTTCTGCAAAGGATATTTCTGCAATAAACGATGCAT
>JAFVTB010000173.1 GCA_017503445.1 Clostridia bacterium | reverse complement strand
CAAACTGAACACTTGAAAACCGCCACTGTCGGTGAGGATTGGCCTGTCCCAATTCATAAACTTGTGAAGGCCGCCTGCGGCTTTCACAATATCTTCACCCGGGCGAAGGTGCAAATGATATGTGTTCGACAAAATGATTTGGGCGTTGAGGTCCTTAAGCATTTCTGGAGTAAGCCCCTTCACCGTTGCCTGCGTGCCAACGGGCATAAAAACAGGGGTTTCAATCACGCCATGCGGCGTGGTGAACTTGCCAATCCTTGCGCCAGATTGTTTGCAAACTTTTATTGTTTCAAATTTAAATTTTTCTTCCATATAATCTCCTTTTCGGGGGCGGCAATCGCGCGGGCTTTTACCCACACCCAAATTTGCAAAATTAAATAAATTTCAATAAATAATTATCAAAATAATTTATTTTTATTTTTTTTAGTTAAATTTTGCAAATTTGAAAAAATTTTTTTAATTTTTTGATTGCCGCCTGCCCCTTTATTTCAAAAAGCAGCAATCGCCAAAACTGAAAAATCTGTATTTTTCAGCAACCGCTTCATTATAAAAGCCCAGCGTTTCGTTAATGCCACAAAATGCCGCCACAAGCATAATAAGTGTACTTTCGGGCAAGTGAAAGTTTGTGATAAGCGCGTCCACAATTTGGAACTGGTATCCCGGATAAATAAAGATATCCGTTTCACCAAAACCCGCCTGCACAGTGCCATTTTGGGCGCATGTTTCCAAAACACGCACACTGGTTGTGCCAACCGCAATCACGCGCCGCCCTTCATTTTTTGCGGCATTAATAATTTGCGCGGCTTCATCAGACAACTGATAATATTCACTGTGCATTTCGTGATTGAGGATATTATCTTCCTTCACCGGCCTGAATGTGCCAAGCCCCACATGCAAAAGCACATTGACAATCTGCACACCTTTTTCACGCAGTTTTTCCAAGATTTCTTGCGTGAAATGAAGCCCCGCCGTCGGCGCAGCGCTTGAACCATCATGCCTTGAATAAACAGTTTGATATCTTTCCTTATCCTGCAATTTTTCTTTGATGTAAGGCGGAAGTGGCATCTGCCCAACGCACTCAAGCTGTTGTTCAAACACACCATCAAAATCAAACCTGATTTCACAGTTCCCATAATCGCCAACGTGGGTTATTTCCCCAGAAAGCCCTTCAGAAAACTTGAGTTTTGTGCCAATCTTTAGGCGCTTGGTTGGGCGGGCGATGACTGACCAATTTTTAAGGTCCTGTCGCTTTTGCAAAAGCACTTCAATTTTTGCCCCGGTTTCAAGTTTTGTGCCAAAAATTCGCGCGGGCAAAACGCGGGTGTTGTTCAGCACCAACACATCGCCCTTTTGCAGATAATCCACAATATCAAAAAAATGCTTGTGGGTGGTTTGTTTGGCATTGCGGTCATACACAAGCATTCTTGACTGCGCCCGATCCGCGAGCGGGGTTTGTGCAATCAATTCTTCCGGCAAATTATAAAAATATGTTTGTTTTTTAAATTTATCTTCCATTGTTTCACTCATTGTTTTCATAAATTTCAAGTTCATTGGCTTTGGCAGATGAAAGCGCGATGCCAAGATGTTGATATGCCTCTTTCAGGGCAATCCTGCCGCGACTGGTGCGAGCAATATATCCGCGTTGAAGAAGATATGGCTCATACACATCTTCAACCGTGGTGGCATCTTCGCCGCAAATGGCAGCCAATGTATCCAGCCCCACAGGGCCACCATCAAATTTTTCAATTATGGTTTGTAAAAGTTTGCGGTCAATATTGTCAAGCCCTGATTTATCAATTTCCAAACTTGAAAGCGCCTTGTTTGTGATTTCAAGGTCAATTTTTTCTTTATCTTCAACTTCTGCAAAATCGCGCACGCGCTTTAAAAAGCGGTTTGCAATGCGGGGCGTGCCACGACTGCGTTTGGCAATTTCCAAGCTTGCATCCTCATCAATTTTGATGCCCAAAATTTTTGCGCTGCGAATAATGATTTCTTGAAGTTCTTTATCCGAATAAAGTTCAAGGCGGCAAATCACGCCAAAGCGATCGCGAAGAGGCCCCGTAAGAAGCCCCGCGCGAGTGGTTGCGCCAATCAAAGTGAAAGGTTGAATTTTAAGGCGCATACTTTTTGCGCTTGGTCCCTTTCCCACAACAAAATCCAGCGCATAATCTTCCATCGCGGGATATAAAATTTCTTCAACAGTTTTGTTCAGGCGATGAATTTCATCAATAAACAAAACATCGTTTTTGTTAAGGTTTGTCAAGATTGCAGCCAAATCCGCCGCATGCTCAATCACGGGGCCGCTGGTGATTTTGATTTGGCTTCCAAGTTCATTTGCGATAATGTGCGAAAGTGTGGTTTTGCCAAGTCCAGGCGGACCATAAAGAAGGATATGGTCAAGCGCCTCTTTGCGTTTTTTTGCGGCCTTGATATAAATTTCAAGATTGCCTTTCACCTTTGTTTGTCCAACATATTCCGCCATTGAAACGGGGCGCAAACTGTTTTCAATTTCAACATCAGTCAAGGTTTTGCTGGTTGAAATAAATCTGTTGTTTTCCATAATCACCTTCCCATATTTTTAAGCGCTTTTGCAACGATTTCTTCCGCACTGTTCACCCCTGCGCCATTTGTGCGTGCAAGGTGAAGCGCCTCTTGCTTTGTCAGCCCAAGACTGAGAAGCACTTGGAACGCGCTTTCGATGGCATCTTCGTTATCAATGATATATCCACGCTCAAGCGGCGTGATACCTGCAGGGGTTACCTTATCTTGCAGTTCAAGCACAAGGCGTTCAGCGGTTTTTTTGCCAAGCCCCTTAATGCGCGAAAGGGCAACAGCGTCACCGCTTGAGATTGCAACAACAAGGTCAGATATTTTCATTCCTGAAAGCATCGCCAGGGCAACCTTTGGGCCAACGCCACTGACAGAAACCAAAAGTTCAAAAAGGTTTTTTTCTTCCAAGCTTGAAAAGCCAATAAGAGAGATATCATCTTCCTTAACCAGCATAATTGTATGCAATTTGCACTCTGCGCCAACGGGCGGCGCAGTTGCAAGTGTGGCAGTTGAGCATAAAAGCGCATAGCCAATTCCACCACATTCCACAACAATTTTTCCATCATATTTTTCGGCAACTTCGCCTTTGATATATGAAATCATTTTATCCTCCTAAACACGATTATTATTAAGCGCTGAATTGATTTGGCTGTGGCAAATGGCCACTGCAAGCGCATCGGCGGTGTCATCGGGCTTTGGCACTGCGCCAAGCCCAAGCACATTCTTCACCATAAACTGCACTTGTTTTTTTTCCGCGCGCCCATTGCCCGTTAGGGCCTGCTTGATTTGAAGCGGAGTGTATTCAAACACATCTTTGCATTTTTTGAAGCAGGTTGTCAAAATCACCCCACGCGCCTCGGCAACAGGAATAACGGTTGTTAGGTTGCGGAAAAAGAAAAGTTCTTCAATGGCAACCTCATCGGGCTTATATTCTTCCATAATGGCCTCAAAACTTTCTTCAATTGCCAAAAGGCGCTGAGGCAAACTCATTTCTTTGGGGGTTGTGACAGCGCCATAATCAACAACAGAAATATTGCCACCATTATTTTCGATTACCCCGAAACCGATAATGCCATAACCGGGGTCAATTCCAAGAATTCTCATCACCAAGATTATATCAAAATTCCACAAAAAAAGCAAGGGGCTTTGCCACCTTGCAAAATATTATTTTTCCGCAGAAATGTCCACAAGTTTTTTTGCACGCGCAACCACAAATGCACTGCGCTTTTCCACAAGTTTTTTGTCCACATAAAGCAATTTTGCATTATCCAAACTTTCAAGTGATGCCACCGTTGCATCGCGAAGATACACACCTTCGCCAACTTCTTTCAAGTTTGGCAAATCAACATTTTGCGCGTTGATACCAAAAACATTGCCACCAACAAATTCCACGCCAACATTGACATTCACGCTGTCATTCAACACCAAGTTGCCTTTCACATATTTCAATTTTGAAAGGTCAAGATTTTCACACTCCGAAAAATCGGCGTTTCCAAGGATTGCTGCATATCTGCATTCATCCACCGAGTTGAATTTATAATCCCCCAAGCACACCTCCAAAAAACTGCATCCAAGCGCCCTTGCCACCATAAAAGAGCTTTTGTTCATTGCAGTTTTTAAAACAACTTTTTTTGACATCTTCATACTTTTGTCCCCTTTTAATTGCTTATATAATATCACGAAATAAAAAAAAGTCAATAAAATTGACCTTATTCTTCAACATTGTGATAAATTTCTTGCACATCATCAAGCCCGTCAAGCATATCAAACATTTTCTCAAAGGTTTGGGCTTGCTGTTCGTTGAGATTCACATACATGTCCGGGATCAAAGACACCGATTTTGATGCAATTGCCACACCTGCATTTTCAAGCGCAGTTGCAACTGTTTCAAAAACATCAGGTGATGTGAAAATTTCAAAACTGTCGTCATTTTCAACCACATCTTCCGCGCCTGCATCCACCGCAATCAAAAACAAATCATCACCATTAACCGCATCGGTTTTTTCAATAATTATTTGCCCTTTGCGCTTAAAAAGATAAGACACCGAGCCGCTTGTACCCAAACTTCCGCCAAACTTATCAAACGCGTGGCGCACATCGCCCGCGGTGCGGTTTTTGTTATCAGTAAGGCACTCAACAATCACGGCGCTTCCGCCAATGCCATAGCCCTCATAGGTGATGTTTTCATAATTCACGCTTCCAAGTTCACCATTGGCCTTTTTGATTGCCTTTGTGATGGTGTCGTTTGGCATATTGTTTTCTTTGGCTTTTTGAATTGCCATGCGAAGACGAGTGTTTGATGATGGGTCTGGGCCACCTTCCTTCACTGAAACCGAAATTTCACGGCCAAGTTTTGTGAAAATGTTTGACCTTTGGGCATCAACCTTGCCTTTGCGATTTTGGATATTGTGCCATTTGCTGTGTCCACTCATAATTCTCTCCTTCCATTAATTTCAAACATAATGATGCTGCCGGCAACGCCTGCGTTTAAACTTTCAAGATTGTTTGCCATTGGGATTGAAACTGTTTTTTTGCAAAGTGCCGCAAGTTCAGGACTTACGCCATGACCTTCACTTCCCACCACAAGCCCAATCTGTCCTTGTGGGGCAAAATCAAACACGCTTTGCCCGTTCATATCCGCGCAAATAAGCGGCAAATTGTTTGCCTTGGCAAACTTTGCAAAATCAGCGCGCGAAATTTCAACCAAGTTCAAGGCAAACATACTTGCCATTGTGCTTCGCACAAGTTTTGGGTTGGAAAGCGAAGCGCACTCCACCAAAAACACATCGCAAAAGTTTGCGCCAAGCGCACTTCTTAGAAGCGTGCCAACATTGCCCGCATCTTGAAGACCATCAAGCACCAAAAAATTGCCCGTTGGCAAGGTTGGGGCTTTTGGCAAAAAATCAAACGCGCAAACAATGCCTTGCGGAGTTTGGGTTGTGGAAAAATCCTTAATGACTTCGGCGGAGGTTGCAATAACTTCCACATCCTGATTTTCAAGGTTTTTCACAAGCAAATCAAAGTTTGCAAGTTTTTCTTTATCCACAAGACAAACCTTAGGGCAAAGACCAAACTTTTGGGCATCTTTTATGCTTTTTTGATTATCCAAAAAAAGCAAAAAACGATTTTTCTGTTTTTGCTTTTTCAGTTCTTTTATTTTTTGATTTTGTTTTGAAAAAATTTCTTTCATTATTTCAAATTTTCTTTTGCGATTTTCACAAGTTCTGCAAATGCTTTTTCATCTTTAATCGCCATTTCAGAAAGCATTTTACGGTTCAAAGTGATTTCTGCGTTTTTCAAGCCGTACATAAATCTTGAATAAGAAATATCGTTAAGTTTGCAAGCGGCAGAAATACGGGTGATCCAAAGGCGACGGAAATCGCGTTTGCGGTGTTTGCGACCGATATATGCATATCTTCCAGATTTCATAACCGCTTGACGAGCAACCCTGTAGAGTTTGCTTCTTGCGCCCCAATAGCCCTTTGCGGCTTTAAGGATTGCGCGGCGTTTTTTCTTTGCGTTTACACTTCTTTTGATTCTCATAACTTTTTCAACTAGTTGTTAATCAAACGGCGAATATTTTCCGCTTGCTTACCAGACAAGTAGCCTCCTTTTCTTAATTTACGTTTTCTGTCTTGATTTTTTTCAGTCATAAAATGACCACGATCTGTTGATGCATATTTCACCTTACCGTTTTTGTTTACGCGGAAACGCTTTTTTGCACCACTGTGTGATTTTAATTTTGGCATTTTGTTCTCCTTCTTATTTTTTCGGTACAATTATCATCATACAATCTTTTCCGGTTTTCTTTGGTTCTTTGTCCAAATCCCCAAACTCTTTAACCATATCATAAAATTCGTTTAAAACTTTCAGCGCGTTGGCGGTGTAAAGTTGTTCACGCCCGTTTTTCATCCAAAGCGTCACCTTCACCTTATCACCGTTTTTCAAAAACTTGATAACATGCTTTGCCTTGGTTTCCATATCGTGCTTATCAATTGTCATGCGACGAATGGTTATGCATTTAAGTTCAGACACCTTTTGGTTTTTCTTTATTTCTTTTTCGCGTTTAATGCTGTCAAACTTAAATTTGCCATAATCCATAATTTTGCACACAGGCGGATTGCCCGCGCCGTTGATAAGAACAAGGTCAAGCCCAGCTTCTTTGGCGTTTGAAAGTGCTTCTTCAAACGGAATGATGCCAATTTGTTCGCCCGCGTTGCTGAGAAGGCGCACTTCTTTGGCGTGAATTTGATCATTGATTAAAAGTTCCTTAAAAATATTGATAATCCCCCTTATTAAAAATGGTGAAAGCATTTTCGCTTCCACCACATATATGAAAAAACAATTAAAAAATTCAATTTCATATAACCGATTTAAGTGCGTTTTTTCCAAGGTGTTCAAGGCATTTGCACAAAGGCGTCTGCCCATCCCCCCTTCAAAGCCCAACCGGCGAGAAGTGGAAACTTCTACTTTACATTGCGCATTATAGCACTCAAAAACTCTTTTGTCAAGGGTTTTTTCTTAAATCGTTCTTTTTGCAATTTTTTCCTTCAATTCAGCAAGGAAATCACTGAAGACAATATTGGTTTGGTTAAGGTTGTTTATCCGCGAAGGGAGATTGTTTTGTTTGCAACCTCCTCATCACCCAATATGATAAGATATGGCACTTTTTGCATAAGCCCTTCACGAATTTTATAGCCCACTTTTTCATTGCGAATATCAAGTTCAGCGCGAATGCCATTTTTGCGAAGTTCACCACAGATTTCTTTTGCATACCCCTCATGGCGTTCGGTGAGGGAAAGCACACGCACTTGCGTTGGCGCAAGCCAAACAGGGAACGCACCCGCAAAATGTTCGGTAAGAACGCCAATCATACGCTCTAGTGACCCATAAAGGGCGCGGTGGATCATAACAGGTTCCTGGCGCTGGCCGTTTTCATCAACATATTCAAGGTTAAAGCGGCCTGGAAGTTGCATATCAAGCTGGATTGTTCCGCATTGCCAGCTTCTGCCAATGGCATCTTGGATTTTGATGTCAATTTTTGGCCCATAGAACGCGCCATCGCCCGCATTAATTTTATAATCCTTACCCGCAGATTTAAGCGCATTTTCAAGTGCGGTTTCGGCAGTGCGCCAAGTTTCAACCTCACCAATATGGCTTTCAGGCATAGTGAAAGTTCAAAACTATAGTTAAATCCAAACACCGCATAAAGTTCATCAACCAAATCCAAAACATTTTTCACTTCGCTTTCAATTTGACTTGGAAGCATAAAGATGTGGGCATCGTCTTGGGTGAACACACGCACGCGGAAAAGCCCATGAAGCGTGCCGCTTGCCTCATGGCGATGCACCTTTCCAAGTTCAGCAACGCGAAGTGGGAATTCCTTATAAGAGTGGATGCCTTCCTTATAGAACAGCATTCCACCCGGGCAGTTCATTGGCTTGATTGCAAATTGTTCACCTTCAACATCAAAGGTGTACATATTTTCTTGATAGTGTTCCCAGTGCCCAGAAGTTTCCCAAAGCGTGCGGTTCATCGCCATTGGGGTTTCAATTTCAATATAACCTGCCGCTTGATGCTTTTCCTTCCAAAACTTAATCAGCTCATTCTTCACCGTAAGCCCGTTTGGAAGATAAAATGGCATACCTTTGGCATAGTCTGAAATCATAAACAAACCAAGTTCTTTGCCAAGTTTTCTGTGATCGCGCTTTTGGGCTTCTTCCAAAAATTTAAGATAATCGTTAAGTTCTTCTTTTGTGTTAAAGGCATAAACATACACGCGCTGAAGCATTTTGTTTTTTTCATCACCGCGCCAATATGCGCCGTTCACTTTTGCCACCTTGAAGCCCATATTTTGAAGCTTACCGGCATGCTCCACATGCGGCCCAGCGCAAAGGTCAACAAAATCTGCGCCAAGCGTATAAGTTGAAATTTCGGCATCTTCAGCAAGTTCGGTGATAAGTTCAGTTTTGTATTCATTCCCTTTAAACATTTCAAGCGCATCTTTTCTTGAAAGCACTGCGCGTTCAAACTTTTCACCTTTTTGGATGATGTTTATCATTTCTTTTTGGATTGTGGCAAGATCAGATTCTGTGATTTGTTTT
>JAFVTB010000172.1 GCA_017503445.1 Clostridia bacterium | reverse complement strand
TAATCAGTTGTGAAAACAACTGGGTCGTTTTTGGGGTCAAGGCCAAGGCCTGTGCCAGCAAGCAGTTGTTCTTGCGGCGTTAAATTAGCGCCATTATTTGCGCTGTTTTGGGTGGCGTGTACTCCCCCTTGAGAATGGGGGGTTGATGCGTGGGAAGCATCGTTTAAATGGCTATAAAGCGCCCCCCCCCCCCCGAGGTGGTGGCAAGCGTTGAAAGCCCGGTTACGGCAGTTAAAAAACATGCCAAACCAAGCGTCAAAACGCGTGATTTTTTCATATTCGTTATCTCCTTAGTTACAAAAGATATCTTTATCTTGCGCAAGATATTGAATTTTATGACATTTAAAATCTTTTGTTGGCTTTATTATACAATCCTTTGTTGAAATATGTCAAACAAAAAAAGAAAGTTTTTTAATTTAACTTTCTTCCAACACTTTATATATATTTTTTATTCCATTTGCCTTTGCCACAATCTTAAGCGCCTCTTTTTTTGAAAGCCCTGTGTTTATGTAAAATTCCACCTGTTGGGGCAGGGTTAAACCCTCAAGCGGGTTTTCTTCACCGCTTGCGCCCTCAACCACCAGCACAAATTCGCCGCGAAGTTCCATATCAACCTCTTCACCAAGAGTGAAAGAATATGCGGTTTCAAAAACCTTGGTGATTTCCTTCACCAAGCACGCCTTGCGCGCGCCAAAGATTTTGTGGCAAAGGGCAAGCGTTGCCAAAACATCATGCGGCGCGACATAGAAAATCATTGTGGGCTTTGCTGAACGAAGCCCCTCCAAAAGTTCGGTTTTTTGCTTATTTTGGCTTGGCAAAAAGCCCACAAAGGTGAATGTTTGCGCCGAAAGCCCACTCAGCACCAATGCCGAAAGCGCAGCGTTTGCGCCGGGGATGACTGTAAACTCTTCCCCCGCCTCCTGGAGTTTTTGCACAAGGATATTGCCGGGATCGCTTATCACGGGCATGCCTGCATCGCTGACCACCGCCACATTTTTGCCACTTTCCAGCAGCGCGATAATACCTTTGGCGCTTTCAAACTCGTTATTTTTATGATAACTGATAAGCCGCTTATGGATATCATAATGATTTAAAAGAATGCTGGTTTTGCGGGTGTCTTCACACGCGATGACATCAACACTTTTCAGCGTGTTCAGTGCGCGAAGCGTGATGTCTTCAAGATTGCCAATGGGCGTTGCAACAAAATATAACATTTTTAAAACCTCATTTTCTTCACTGTTTCAAGATAGGTGCCGTTTAAATCATTTGTGATAAGCGCGGGCAAAACGCGGATGCCGGGCTTTGCACCTTTTTGCGCCTGCACAAACAGAATTTTGCCCTCACTTTGTGCACTTGACTGCGTGAAAAACATCTTTTTGGGTTCAAGCCCTGCGTTTTTCAACTCGTACAAAAGTTCTGCCGCACGCACAGCATCCATACACACATAAAATTTGCCGCCAAACTTCAAAAGGCGGTTTGCGGCCTTGCAAAGCGCGGGCAAATCAAGGGCAACCTCGTGGCGGGCAAGGCGCTTACTTTCACAATCATTCACCTTTCCCGCCTGCGCCTTTTTATAGGGCGGATTGCAAGTGATGACATCAAAAACCTTTGGGCAAAGCTTGTGAAAATCTTTGATATCCGCATTCACGATTTTGATACGGTCTTCCATTTTGTTAAGTTCAACACTTCGGCGCGCCATATCCGCCATTTGGGGCTGGATTTCCACGCCAATGGCATTTGAAAGATTGTTTTTGTGGGCCGCCAAGATTGCCACAATCCCACTGCCGGTGCCGATATCCAAAAGGGCATCTGTGCGCTTTGCCCTTACAAAATTTGCCAAGATCACGGCATCTGATGTAAAGCGATACAGCACAGTGTTTTGAATTATTTTAAGGCCGTCAAGGCAAAGATCTTCCACCACTTCATTTTGGTGCAGTTTATTTTCCATTTTTACCCTTATTGAGTTTCAAGATATCTTCAAGCGGGAACGATTTAACCTCATCACCCACTTTGACATCAACCATTTTTTTGACAAGGTTGTTAAACACCACTGTGCCTTTGCCATCTGGGGTTTTAACTGTTGAATTGACAGGCGGCATCATATTGAAAATCTTTACATATTCTTCGTTTTCATATTCCAAACAACACAAAAGTTTGCCGCACGCGCCCGTGATGTTGTTTGGCATAAGCGAAAGCCCCTGCACCTTTGCCATTTTGATTGACACATGGTTGAAATCTGATAAAAACGCCCCACAGCAGCATTTGCGCCCGCAAATGCCGACGCTTCCCAATTTTTGCACTTCATCGCGGCTGCCCACTTGGTGAAGTTCAATCCTGCGCTTGAATGCGGCGGCCATTTGTTTGACAAGTTCACGGAAATCAACCCTGCCTTCCGCCGTGAAATAAACAATAAATTTTTTTTCATCCAGCGTTAAATCCGCATCAAAAAGTTTCATATCCAGCCCAAGGTTTTTCACCATTTGTTTTGTTTTTTTTGCAAATTCTTTGGCTTTTTCTTTATTGGCTTGGGCTTTTTTAAGGTCGCTTTCAGTGGCACGGCGAATGATTTTTTGATTGCAATCTGCATCTTGATGCAGGCACACAACTTGCCCAAGTTCCAGCCCAAGTTTGGTTTCCACAACAACAAAATCATTTTTTTTCAAAGGAATATCCGCCAAAAAGATTTGCATTTTTGGCTGGCTTGCCACACGCACCCCTATGCACTTTGATTCCATTTAAATCGCACCTCCAAGATTTTCAAAAGCAAGTTATCGGTGATAAGATTTACGCCAACATTTGCCAAAAACTGCTGTTTTGCAAGCGTGATTTGCCCCAAAATTTCTGCAATTGCACCTTCGTGATATGTGTTTTTCACAGCACCAAACAAATCACCATTTCCAAGTTTTTCATAAAGCATTTTTTCAAAAAGTTCACCCAAAAGTTCAAGCCGAGATAAAAAACCAGTTTTTTCAGCAAACCTGACAGCATACTTCAGCGTTTGGCGGCTTGACTGCATATTTTGAATCATATCCACCAAAAAGCCATAGTCCGGATGCTGGTCAAGTGGCATTTGATTGAAATTGTCAATGCCAATTTGTTGGGCGCGCGATTTGATTGTTTGCAAAACATTTTGCGCATTTGTGGCATTGAAAAGAAAAACCACATTTTTTGGCGCTTCTTCAACCGTTTTCAAAAGTTTGTTTTGCGCGGCGGGGGTGGCCTTGTCAATTTCATTAATCAAAAAGATTTTATAATCACTTTCAAACGGCCTTATGGCAACATTTGCAAGGATATCTTCACTGTCTGCCACCACAAAATTTTTGCCTTTTGGATATACAAACACATCGGGGTGAAAGCCCGCCAAAATTTTTTTGCAAGGCGCACATTCAAGGCATGGCACATGTTGTTGACACACAAGCTTAAGCGCCATTGCCCTGCAAAACGCGTTGTTTGAAGAAAAATCTTCACCCACAATAAGATAGGCATGAGAAAGCCGCCCGAACCGAAATGCACTTTCGAAGCGGGCAAACTGAGGGCTTTTGATAACTTTGCTTATAATTTCCACAAAGATATAATATCACACCTTGAAAGATTTTTCAATCAGTTTTTTATCAAATAAAAAAAGATGTGTTAAACATCTTCTTTTAACTTGCACCAATGCCTGTGCAGGGCAAACACCCCAAGGCAGCACATTGATGCCACAAATTTTCCAATATAACTTCCCACAAGCACAAGCAAAAAATTTTCCACCACAAGGGATGTGAGAAGAAAACTTAATCCAAAATAAATCATTGTGTTGACAAGTGATGCAAGAAGGATAACAATCAAGAAGTTAAGATAAATATTCAGCCCGGCAAGCTTGAATTTGTCATAAAGCCAAATCATCACCCATGCCGCGCAAAAGGTGGCAATGATGCTGAAAAGATATGACAAAAAGTTCATCATAAGCGCGTTTGAATATCCCCCTTGCGAAAGGTTGCCCATAAAAAACAAAAACGCCGTGAAAAAAATTGAGAACAGCGCCGTGTAAAGCACCACACGCATATTTTTCTTGCCGAAGCTTTCGTGCATCAGCAAAAGGCAAAACAAAAACAGGGTGTAAACAATGCTGTCAATGCCAAAGGTGATGCCGCC
>JAFVTB010000171.1 GCA_017503445.1 Clostridia bacterium | reverse complement strand
CACTTCAAACCATAAGCAAAATTTATGGCGTTTCAATTTCTTATTTTTTTGAAACACACAACAATCCCGCAGAGCAAAAACAAACAATTATCAAAAAAGTGGCAATTGATTTTCTTGCGCTTTGCGCGGTGTGGACGCTTTTCACCGTGATGTTTGTGTATCTTCTTCTCAATCACAACATCATTTTTTGGCAAGCATTTGTTTGGTGCGTGCCAATCACAATTTGCTGTTTGATTGTTTCTTGGTGGAAAGCACCAAAACCAATGTGGCTAAGCATTTTGCTTAATTCACTTCTTTTGTGGACGTTTGTTGCAAGCGTTTATCTTCAATTTATTCAATATGACCTTTGGGTTTTATTCATCGTAGGCGTTCCTGTGCAAGCAACAATCATTACGGCGGCACTTTTCAAGAAAAGCAAAAATATTCACTTGCCCATTCTTAAATCAAAAAAAATTGAGAAAAAACAATAATTAAAATCACGGTACCCCGTGATTTTTTAATAAGTTTTTGACTTAAAAAGTTGTATTTAATCAAAAAAATATGACAAAATAAAGCAAAGAAAATTACTGTTTTGATTGTGTAAAAACAAGAAAGGAGATGGTGAATGCCTAAGAAAAAAAATGTTTTATTACAAAAACTTAATTGGCACGCACAAACAACTGAGTACGCTTTTGAAAAAACCAAGTCTTCACATAAAGGATTATCATCAAAGCATGCAGCACAAAGATTGCAAGAAAATGGTTTAAATGTTTTGCCACAAAAAAAACCTACGCCATTTATTTTGATGCTGTTAAAAGAACTGATTAACCCAATTATTTTAATACTGCTTGTGGCAATGGCATTTTCCTTTATTGTTGGTGAACTTTTGGACGGTTTTGTTATTCTTGGGATTATCTTGATTGATGCAATTATTGGGGCAATACAAGAAAAAAGAGCCCAAAGGGTTGCAAGAACGCTTTCGCAAATGATAAAAGTTAAAGCAAAAGTTTTAAGAGATGGGCAAAAACAAGAAATTGAAAGCAAAGATTTGGTTGTGGGCGATATCGTGTTTTTGGAAAGTGGCGACAAAATCAGTGCCGATATGCGGATTATTGAATGCACCAACTTCACTGTTGATGAAGCAATTCTTACGGGTGAAAGCATAAATTCAACCAAAAACGTTGATGCAGTAGATCAAATCTGTTCACTTGGCGACAGAACTTGTATGGTGTTTTCGGGCAGTTCAGTTATAACGGGCCGTGCAAAGTGCGTGGTTGTTGAAACGGGTGTGAACACTGAGATTGGCAAAATATCAACCAATTTAAACAAAGTTAAAGACCAAAAATCACCACTGAATATAAGAATTGCCAAATTCAGTAAGCAAATAAGCATTGCAATTGTTGCGATTGCAGTGATTATTTTTATCATAATGCTGTTGCAAGGAAATCCGTTTAGGTCAATCTTACTGGTGGTGATTGCACTTGCGGTTTCTGCAATGCCAGAAGGTTTGCCACTTGCAGTAACTATGGCGTTAACTGTTGCTTCCAACAGAATGGGCAAAAATAATGTTGTTGTAAAACACTTAAACGCAGTTGAAAGTTTGGGAAGTTGCACAGTGATTGCAACAGACAAAACCGGAACATTAACCCTTAATGAACAAACTGCAAAAATTATAACCCTTCCTGGTGGTGCCGAGTTTAACATCACTGGAAGCGGCTATAACGACAAAGGTAAAGTTGAATGTGCGGATAAAACATATCTTGACGACATTTCACGCATTGCACTTATGGGGGATTTGAATAACGAATCTCAATTAAAAAAACAAAAAGGCAAGTTTTCTTATTTTGGGGATTCTATTGATATTGCCTTCAAAGTTTTGGGGTTGAAAATGAAAACCAAAACAAAAAGCTTAAAACCTATCAAACAAATCCCTTACGAATCTGAAAATAAATATTCCGGCGTGTTTTTTGAAGAAGATAATAAAACCTGTTGCACTGTTAAGGGAAGTTTGGAAAAAATTTTGGCTTTTTCATCAACAATGAAAATTGATGGCAAAAAAGTTGAAATAAACAAAGATGCCATTGAAAAACAAAATGAACATCTTGCAAAGCGTGGATATCGTGTTATTGCCCTTGCCGAAGGAAGGGTTAATAAAAAGCAAAAATATGATGAGAACGATATAAAAGACCTTACATTTATTGGCCTTGTTGGCTTTATTGACCCTGTTAGGACTGAAACAAAAGGCGCAATTGCTGAATGTCATAAAGCAGGTATAAAAGTTATTATGATTACTGGCGACCATCCGCTTACAGCATTATCTATTGCAAAAGATATCCAAATTGCCGATAAATTGGAACAAGTGGCCACAGGCAAAGAAGTTGAAGAAGCTTATGGACTTGGCGAATCAGAATTTGACAAATTTGTTGCCCAAAAAACTGTTTTTTCACGCGTTACCCCAACCGACAAGCTGCACATAGTGGATTCGCTGAAAAGACAGGGAGAATTTGTTGCTGTAACCGGAGATGGTGTTAATGACAGCCCGGCAATAAAATCGGCTCATATTGGTATTGCAATGGGAAGCGGGACAGATGTTTGCAAAGAAACCGCAGATATGATTATTGTGGACGATAACTTTAATTCAATTGTTACGGGCGTGAAAGAAGGACGTTGTGCGTATGCAAATATAAGAAAAATAACATATTTCCTTTTGTCTTGTTCAATTGCAGAAGTGTTGTTCTTTGTGCTTGCAATGATTTGTGGTGCAGGTATTCCACTTCTTCCGATACAACTTCTTTGGTTAAATGTTGTTACTGACGGTTTTCAAGATATGTCCCTGTCCCTTGAAAAACCAGAGCCAAATATAATGAACGAAAAGCCACGTTCAACAAAAGAATCCTTATTTACAAAATCTATGATTGTTCAATGTGCATTAACAGGTGGCACAATGGGGCTTATTGTGTTTGGTGCGTGGATAATCCTAACATCAGTTATGCAAATGGATATTGTCGTTGCCCGCAGTTTGGTGATGACATTGATGGTGTTCTTGCAAAGTGCACATGCACTTAATTGCAGAAGTGAAAAGATATCAGTCTTTAAAATGAATTATAAATCAAACTGGTTTTTCTATTTCGCGGTTATTTCATCTGTGGCATTGCAAATTCTGTTTATGGAAGTTCCCGCACTGAGTGGTTTGCTTGAACTGACAACAATTCCGTATGGCATTATGTTTATTCTTTTAATAGCTTCCTTGCTTATCATTCTTGTTAGTGAACTCCACAAATATCATCTAAGAAAAAAACAATTTTCTGCCTAACTTTAATCAAAAAAAAGAGTTGTTTTATGGCCCTTTCAAAGCCATTAGTAAACTCAAAACGCCATTATTGCAACATATTTTTGCGTTAAAAAAACCACGCCTGAACACCTTTTATGATAATATACTCTATCATCGGAGTGTTCAAACGCGGTTTTGATTGGCGGAAGAAGTAGGATTCGAACCCACGGACCCTCTCAGGTCAACGGTTTTCAAGACCGCCGCTTTCGACCGCTCAGCCATTCTTCCATATTGCATATTATATATTATATTTATGCGTTTTGCAAGTGTTTTTTGAAAATTTGTTGCAAAATTTTTTTGCTTTGAACTTTCACGCCCGAATTTGAATAGATATATAGGATGAAAGATATCTATTTGTCTGAAAAAAAAGACCTTTTTGCACACTTTCCAACCTGCAAGTTTGTGGGAAAAAATTTGATTATGAAAGAAGCCAAGCTTGAAAATTGCAAGATTCAAGATTGCCAAATTTTTGCACCTTTGCAGCTTGAAAACATTAATCTTCAAAATGCAATAATCAAACCACGAAACACAAAGCATGAAAAGCAAAATATTTTTTTGTCAGAAAAATATTTTAATTTCTTGTTAAATTTTGACAAAAACCTTTTTGACGGCATTAAAATTGGAATCGTTTGCATAAATGCACATATTTGCAATTTTGCAAAAAAACTTTTTGAAACAATGCATGCCGAGGTTGAAACTTGCCAAACATCATTTGATGGATTTACAGACGGAAAACCCACACAGTTGCCGCGAGGGCGCACGGATATTTGGTTTTTGCTTGATGAAAATGCAAAAAGATTATGGGCTGTACACGCAGGGCAAACACTTAATGGTGATGAGATTTTATATCTTCTGGCATGGTGGCTGAATGGACAAAACAAACTTGGAAACACAGTTGTTGGCACAAAATTCACCAATCTTGGCATAGAAAATAAGCTTCGCGGACTTGGAATTGGATTAAGGCGCACCGAAAATCTTGAAAATGAAAAGGATATTGTTTTAGCAGCAGCACAGAACGGCCAAATACAAATCAACTGGGAAAACAAACAGCACGGCGCACTTTTGGCTATGCGCGCACTTGCAAGCATTTATCTTGAAAACAAAAACATTTGGCAAAGAGTGAAAGAAAATAAATATGTTCAGGTGTTCAAAACCATTCACCTGCCCCACACAAACAATCTTGACGATGTGATACAAACATTTGTAAAATTTTACACCCTTAAATTGAAAAATCAAGGGCGTGTGGAAATTTGGATTAAAGATGAAACATTGAATATTATGGTGGAAAGCATTGAAAAAACAACGGCGCTGGTGCTGGCAATGGATATTAAGAAAAAAATATTAAAATATATTAAAAATTAATTTTTTTAAAAAAATAAAGAACTTTAGTCCAGCAATTTAGAAACTAGCAGAAAAGAGTTGGGATAGAGCCCTGCTCTTTTTTGTTGGTGGGGTATTGTAAGGGGTGGAAATATTTTTGAGGTTGTGTTTATGGATTTGCATTTGAAAATGTGTGTGATATTTGTATTGCGTTTAGAGTTGAATTCAAACTAGTGTTGCGGCTAAGTTTATGCCGTGAAAGGTGCGCGGGCAGTTAGCGAAAATGGCGACATAATCAAGGCAAGGCAAAGAAGAAAGCAGAATGCAACCTTCTTTGCCGCGAGTACGCCAAGAAAACCGCCATTTCGGCGATGTCAATGCACACCATGGAATAAATTTAACCACAATAATATTTTTAGATAAAATATTTTAAAATTATTAAAAATAATGCAAAATAATTAAAAAACAAATAAAATAATATTTTTTATATAAAAAAACATAAAGTAAAATTAATTTTGAAATTATGTTTATTTTATATCTCTATAAAAATATCATAGTTACGAGTTTTAGTTTTTAGTTTCCCACCTTTAACACGCCTTGTTTTTGCAAAGGTTTCGGTGCAAATTTTTTGAAGTGTTTTGTTTGATTCTTGCTGATTGATATCAAGCATAAAGTTGAGAGCAATTTCAATTTGCTCTAAAACTTGTTTTTCGTCAAATTCCCCGTCAGAGTATTTTGTGGGGATATGCAAATCTTTCATGGTTGAAGTATACTAAACCTTTTGGCTTCTTGCAAGCGTTTTACTATTAATTGATTTTACAATCATTGGCATCATATCGCTATAATGAAATAGCGATTTTTGCTTTAAAATATTTATCATTATATATTCTTATATCATCGAACTCGTGTTCAATTACTACTTCGTCTTTAGTAATTTTGATAATTCCATATTTATTATTCTTCTTTTCGGTAATTAAATCATATTTTATCGAAT
>JAFVTB010000170.1 GCA_017503445.1 Clostridia bacterium | reverse complement strand
GATGATGCACTTGCAATCGATGTGACAGACGGCGCGGCAAGCGACATTGTGTACAGCTTCACAATCACAAACACTTCAAGCACCGATGCGATGAACGCTGCAATTTCAGCAATCACCGTTGGCACAAACCTTCAATTGACAAGCGTTACCCAAGATGGCGCAGCATTGACCGAAGCAAATGACGCATATGCACTTACACCAATCGCGGCAACCGAAGATGCCACACTTGTGTTGACATTCAATGTTGTTGATGAATCAAGCAGTATTGAAAGCGCAGACATTCAATTCAACCTTGCACTTACAAGCCCAAACGCTTAATAAAATAACCGCCAAAAGCGGTTTTTTATTTTATTAAAATAAATAAAAATATTAAAAAAATAAATAAAATTTATTAAAAATAATTTATTTTGATTGAAAAATATTAAAATTAATTTATTAATTTCAATTTTTGTATTTATAATGAGATATTTCCAAATTGCTTAATAAAGATGTTTTCCATATTAACATCGCCTTCCACATAGTTGTATAATATGTTTGGGAAAATCCCCATGTCCCATAACTGAAAAGCGATTGCATATACGCAAGCCTCAGATTTTAATCCACAAATATCAATCTCTTTGATATTAAGTGAATGTATATAATCTAAATCTTGTCTATTTAACCCATACCCATATTTCTCCATCACTATTGCATTTTGAGGAATGTTGAGAGAAAAATCTTGTTCATCTTTTGTTGTTAATTTAGTCCAACCAATTTTATCCTGATAAAGCGAATTTTTTAATTTTTCATTTATGTATTTTGTGAAGATAATTTTATCATAATTACTTCCTGCAATATAATCACTTATTTTGTTGTTAAGTTCTAAATATTTGTTGTTTTTCATAAAACCTTTTTGCATATCAACAACCAATAAAATTTTCATATTATTCCCCTTTTAAATACATTATAACACATAATTTCTATATTTGTTTTTTTATTTAAAAAATTTCAAAATTATTTTCTATATTAAATAAAACACGCGTTTGCGTGTTTTTTTTGTTATGCCCTTAAAAGAAGTTTGGCATTATATTTTCCAACCTTGATTTCTGTGCCATTTTCAATGTTTTCAACAAGGAAAATATTGTTGACAATAAGCCCATTTGTAAGCATATTCATTTGATTTGAGATGACATCTTCAAGTTCTTTATCTGCTTGAATATGGATATCAATGCGCTGTTCAACCTTGAAATCCATATCTTTGCGAATGTTTTGAATTTTGCTGATAAGGTCAAAAATCAGGCCGCGTTCAACAAGCTCAGGCGTAAGCGTTGTATCCAAAATCACAGTGATGCCATCTGCAGTTGCGGCCGCGCCGCCATTTTTGCAAGATGATGACACCAAAATATCATCTTTTGAAAGTTCAACTTCCACATCGCCCGCCATAAACTTATGCACGCCATTTTGCTGTATATCCGCAAGAAGATTTGCGCCATTGGCATTTGCCAAATATTCGCGAATTGCACCAAGCGCCTTGCCATATTTTGGCCCAAGGGTTTTCAGTTGCGGTTTGATTTGATAAACCATCAAATCGGTGGCGCTGTCCAAAATTTCAACGGTGTCAATATTCAATTCTTCCTTAATATTTTTCAACATTTCATCGGTGAAAGTTGCCGCCTTTGTGATGTGAAGAGAAATTTTTGAAAGCGGTTGGCGGTTGCCGATATTCGCGGTTGCACGGGCGTTTCTGCCAAGCACAACAACATCGCGCACAAGGTTCATTTCATCTTGCAATTTTTTGTTATCAAATTTTGGGTTTGGTGTTGGGAAATCCGCAAGATGCACACTTTCTGGCGCGCAAACATCAATGTTTGCCACAAGGTTTTGATAAAGGTTTTCAGCGATAAAAGGTGTGAAAGGCGCAATCAGTTTTACAAGAGTTGTCAGGGTGTGATAAAGCGTGTTGTATGCAGCAACCTTATCTGCTTCCATACCTTCTGCCCAAAAGCGTTTGCGGCAGCGGCGGATATACCAATTGCTGAGGTTATCCACAAAGCGGATAAGTTCATTCGATGCGCCATAGATATCATATGCCGCAAGCATATCATCAACTTTTTGAATAAGCGTGTTAAGTTCTGCAAGCAGCCACTTGTCCATCATGCTGAACTGACTGGCTTCCAAATCATAATCTTTTGGATTGTATCCATCAATGTTGGCATAAAGCACAAAGAAGGAATATGTGTTCCAAAGTGTGCCAAGGAATTTGCGCTTTGATTCTTCCACAAGGTCTTTTGAAAATCTTGTGCTAAGCCATGGGGCGCTTGTGCTGGCAAAACACCAACGCACCGCATCTGCGCCGCTGGTGTCAAGCACTTCGTTTGGCGTTACGACATTGCCAAGATGCTTACTCATCTTCACGCCATTTTTGTCATTGACAAGCCCAAGCGCGATGACATTTTTATACGGGCTGCGATTGAACAACGCGGTTGAAATCGCCTGAAGCGAATAGAACCAGCCGCGGGTTTGGTCAAGCCCTTCGCTGATGAAATCTGCAGGATAGTTTTTGTCAAAAATATCCTTGTTTTCAAACGGATAATGCAGTTGCGCAAATGGCATGCTGCCGCTGTCAAACCAGCAATCAATCACTTCGGGTTCGCGACGCATTGGTTTGCCACAATGTGGACAAGGGATTGTAAGGTCGTCCAAAAACGGTTTGTGCAGTTCCTTCACTGGCTTGCCAACAAGGGCCTCAAGTTCTGCCTTGCTGCCCACGGTGATGTAGTGTTCGCATTCGCATTTCCACACAGGAAGCGGTGTACCCCAATAGCGGTTGCGGGTGAGGCACCAATCCTTGGCGTTTTCCAAAAATGTGCCCATGCGCCCGTGCTTGCAATTTTCAGGCAACCAATTCACGGTTTCGTTGTTGTCCATCAGGTTTTGACGCAAGGCCGACATCTTCACAAACCAAGATTTTGTTGCGTAGTAAATCAATGGGGTGTCGCAACGCCAGCAGTGCGGATAGTTATGTTCAAATATTTCCGCCTTAAACAAAAAGTTTTGTTTTTTCAACTCCTCAATCACAAGGTTGTTGCCCACTTTAAAGTTCACACCTGGGAAAAGCGAATCTTCCGTAAATTCGCCCTTGTCATTGACAAGTTGCAAAAATGGCAAGCCATAGTTCGTGCCAACGCGGGCATCATCTTCACCAAAGGCGGGCGCGATATGCACAACGCCTGTGCCGCTGTCAAGCGTGACATAGTCATCACAAACAACATAAAATGCCTTTTGCTTAAGCGGTGCGGTTTTAAACATTTGTTCATATTCCACAAATTCAAGCGCTTTGCCCGGATATTCTTCCAAAATTTCATATTGCCCATCTTCAAACAATTTTGCCACAAGTTCTTTGGCAAGAATAAGGGTTTCAGTTTCGGTTTTGATTGTGCAATATGTGTTGTTTGGGTTCACGCAAAGCGCCACGTTTGAAAGCAGCGTCCATGGTGTGGTTGTCCACGCAAGGAAATATTTATCTTCACCCTTGACCTTGAACTTCACATAAACTGATGTGTCTTTCACGGTTTTATAGCCCTGGTCAACCTCATGCGATGAAAGTGATGTGCTGCAGCGCGGGCAAAACGGCACAATTTTATAGCCCGAATACAAAAGCCCTTTCTTGTCAAGTTCCTTCAGCGCCCACCAAACAGATTCAATATAATCATCGGTGTAGGTGATGTATGGGTGGTCAAAATCGCACCAATATCCCACGCGGCGGCTCATATATTCCCATTCGCTTTTATATTTCCACACACTTTTTTTGCAGAGTTCAATAAACGGCTCAATGCCAAAGCGCAGAATATCGTCCTTGTTTGAAAAACCAAGTTCCTTTTCCACTTCAAGTTCCACCGGCAGGCCGTGGGTGTCCCAACCCGCTTTACGCTTCACCAAAAAACCTTTCATGGTTTTATAGCGCGGAATAATGTCCTTTATGGTTCTTGTCAACACATGGCCAATGTGTGGGCGGCCATTTGCAGTTGGCGGGCCATCAAAAAACACAAATGGCTTGTTCAGGGCATTTTGCTGCACGCTTTTTTCAAAAATTTTATTTTCTTCCCAAAATTTCATAACTTCAAGTTCGTTATTCACGAAATTCAGGTTGTTATCCACTTCACGAAACATATATTTCTCCTTCAAAAAATATGATACTCCACCTGCAAGAAAAAGTCAAGCGCGGGCGAAAAAAGAAAAAGTACGAACGCCGCTGTCGGGGTTCGTACAAAGTTTTTCTTGGCTCCCCGAGGGGGTTCTGTTTTTTTTCCGCATCAAAAACCTGACTTATTTCCAAGTTTGAGGGGCGAATGGGGCAAAGGGGGCGAGAAGATGTTTTTAAATACATACAGCCCTTTTGCGGCAAAACCTTTGAATTTTTTTTAGGCAAGCCTTATTCTTCAAGTTTTGGCAAGTTTGTAAATTGCAAGTTATTTGCAACAACTTTGTCTCGGTTGAAGTTTTGAAAGGTCAAGAAGTCTCTATCTTCCTCAATTTCCACCAAAAGTTCATTGGCAAGTTCATTGTTGTAATTTGGAACAACATAACACCACAAATTGACGAATACCGATACTTTGTCCCTATACATCACTATTTTGTGAATTAACTTTTTAAGAATTTCTCTTTTGCTTTTTAGGTCAAGCGTTGCGAACTGCGGTTTGTATTCACGTATTGCTCGGCGAATCTGCTCGATATATACAACTTCATCAATTTCATTAAGTTCGTAATCGAGTTTGATGTTTGTTGCTTGAAGTTTGCTTTTTTCTTTCATTAGGCTAGAAATTTCTTCTTCCAAAAACTCTTGTGCGGTTACGTTGAGTTGTTTTGAGAATTTCAGTTCATTTTTCTCGTTAATTATTTCTTCAAGGTTTTCCATCTTCCGCAGATTGTCTTTGATTTCTAATTGGTGGCTTGATTTTTTATTTTTTACCGCAAGTGTTATTAGGTCTTTTAACCATTTTGCGTTTTCAACCTTTAAGAATACATTTTTCACAAGTGCAACTATATATTCATCAAGCAAGCGAATATTTATTGGTTTTTGGTTGCATCTAGGCAGAGTGTTTGAACTGCAGATATACGTATGACGTAATAGCCCACGTTTAGAACTTCCGCAAACGCTGCCAGATACAGCCTTACCACATTCGCCACAACGTATTAATGATGCAAGAAGGTATGGAGTATCTTTCTTCATTATTTTCCTGTGTTTTCTGCCATCCAATATCCTTTGCACCTTATCAAACAATTCGTCGCTAATTATTCTAGGAAAGCCATTGGGAATTCTAATTATTTCACTTTCATCTTTATATTGATGACGCATTTTTTTATTGTCTGGCGTACGATGTATTTGTTGATTGAATACGTATTCACCTTTGTATTTTGAATTACGAAGCCTATCCACGATTGAAGAAATGGAAAATCCTTGCAAGTCCACTCCTTTTTCTTTTAACTTGTTGTATGCTTGAATATAACTACTACCTTTTGCAACTTCTTCAAAAAGTTCTTTTATTACAACTGCTTTTTCTGGGTCTATTGCATACCTTTTATTTTTGCCTGTACCTTCAATTTTGTAACCATATGGTGGATTACCGCCAATAACTTTACACTCACGTGCAGTTGCAAGAAGCCCCTCCCAGCTTTCCCGAGTTAATTTTTTGGTGTATAGTTCTGCCATACCCATTGACACGAGATTAAAGAAACCACCTTCTGGCGTCTTTGTGTCAAAGTTTTCAATTACGCTGAGAATTTTCACACCTCGCAAGCTTAATAGCTTTTTGTAATACATTGCATCTTCAGTATTTCTTGCCCAACGGTCATTTCTATGCACTATGACATACTTGAATAAGCCGTTTTCAGAATCTTGTATCATTCTTTGAAAGTTTTTTCTTCTGTCATTTGTGCCAGACTGTGCCTCGTCAATGTATTTTTCAATAAGAATGAATTTATTTTCTTTACAAAACTGCTCAATCTTTTCAATTTGGACTTCAATTGAAGTGTAATTTTGCTTATCAGTGCTGAATCTTGCATATGCAACTGCAAATTTTTCGTTCATTTTTTCCTCCTTATAAATAAAATTAGAACTACCTTTGCAAGGAAAGTAGTTCTAAGGAAATAATATACGTTTACCAAAGATGTATTTCTATATTGTCGCTTGCATCGTCAATAAGAATTTCTTTGATTATCAGCAAAAAAAGCTCTCTTGTTTTGTAGGGATTAGCAAAAAGGACATTTTTTGAAATTAGGTCGCCATTTTTGATTTTACTTATGGTGTCAGAAATAGTTTGTAATTCTAACTTGTATTTATCACATAAGTCTTGCTTTCGTTTTTTGTGTTGTTGAAGTTCTACAAGTTTTTCTTGTAAAAGGTTTAGTGTATTCTTATTTTTGGTTACCGTCATTAGGTCAAGCGTACGGTCAATTTTTTTGTTGAAATCTTGAATATCTCGATTTTGGGTTTTAATTTTCGTTTTATGAACTTTTAAATATTCATTAAAAATTGACTCTTTTAAACCATTTGATTTCACTAGCGAATTGATTACTTGAAAAACAACCTCTTTAACATAGTTTTCGATATATTCAGCCT
>JAFVTB010000169.1 GCA_017503445.1 Clostridia bacterium | reverse complement strand
TATTTTTAATAATAAAAAGATATGATTTTAATTTATTTTATTATTTTTTATAAAAAAATCACACCATAGGGTGTGAGTTTTTTTATTGTAATGAAAGCCATTGGCCTTGAGTGCGTTTCCAAATACTGCTGAGTGCAAATCCGTTTTCGTGGAATTTCATCCAGTTGTTTGCGCCTTTGGCTTCCGCTTCTGTCACTTGAACTGCTTTTACTGATTCATCCCAAGAATCTGGCAAAATGCCAAAGCCATAAATGTGGGTGTTTGAAACATTGCAGAAAAGTGAGTTTTCAATTTTGCCCATTGGTTGGTTAAACACTGAACTTGCAAGACCAGCATAGAATTGGCGGAAAGGAGTGTTAGTGTCGCAATATTTTTCACCATCATTGCCAAAGAAAGTTGCATAGCTGAATGAGTGAGAAATAAGTGAATTGCCTTCAAGTTTATATGCAAAACCGCAAGTTTTGTCAGAGCCTTTTATTGTTACCATTTGCAAACCAACAAGGCAGTTTTCAATGAAGCCATTTGTTTGGTTGATTGAAACCAATCCGCCCGCATAAATACCAGAAACTTTGCCAAGGTGATTTTCACCTGCAGTTGTGCGTTGGATTGTGCCACTGTTGAGGGCAGCAATTCCGCCAACATAATATCCTGTGGCTGTGCTGTTCAAGAATGAGTTTTTGCTGATTTTGCCACTGTTCACCGCCATTAAGCCGCCCGCATAAGCTGTGCTTTGTGTGGTGCTTGCGGTGATGGTTGAATCCTTAACAAGGTTGCCGCTGGCAGAACCAGTGTTGTGGCCAATCAAGCCACCTGCTTGAACATTTGCACTTGATGCATTAAGTGCCAAAGCATTTACAGTTGAATTATCCACATAACCTGTGCTGTGTCCAGCAACGCCACCAAAATGGCCGATGCCATTTGCAACGATTGCTGTACGAACAACTTTTGCTTTAAGAACCGCAGACGCGTTGCTTCCCACGATTGCGCCGCCATAGACATTGCCTGTGGTTGTCATAGTGCTGTCTTCAACACTGTTGCCCACAAGAGAGCCTTTGCTTGCGCCAGCAATAAAGCCGACATTATTCCCTGAAGCAGTGATTGCAGAATCCTTAACTGTGCAATTTGCAAGTGTTACACCAGATTCAAGGTATGCCGCAACAACGCCTGAAGCAACATTTGCGTTTCCAGAAACTGATGCGTTTTGGAAGATAAGGCCGCTTACGGTTGCACCTGTGTCCATATAGCCAAGGAAGCTTGCATAATCTTTGTCACTTACACTGAGGTTTGTGAAAGTGATGCGTTGAGATGATGTTGGGTAAAGTTGATAACTGAATGGCTTTTCTTTGGTTCCAAGAGGGAATGAAACGCCATAAGTTGAGGCTTGTGAAAGGTCAACAGTGATGTTTGCGGCGATGGTGTAGGCTTTGGTTCCATTTGGTTTATCACTCATAACTTTAAGCATTGCCCAAACATCGCTTTGTGAAGTTAAGTTTGATTTTGAAGTGCCCGGGATAATGATTGGTGAACTGCTGCCAGAACCGCTTCCACTTCCAGAGCCACTGCCGCTGCCAGAACCACT
>JAFVTB010000002.1 GCA_017503445.1 Clostridia bacterium | reverse complement strand
TTGCGCGCTTTAAAGAAGTTTGTGCAAAAGTTGGCCAGAAAAAGCCAATCGTGATGTTGAAAGCGGGCAGAAGTGCGGCCGGACAAGTGGCAACCGCCAGCCACACAGGCGCGCTTATTGATGATGAAATCGCGCTTTCGGCGGCGCTTGATGAAGCGGGCGTAACGCGCGAACTTTACCTTCGTGATTTCCTGTCAACCGTTCAGGCGTTTAATCATTGTAACCTTCCAAAAGGCAACCGCTTGGCAATTCTTACCAACGCAGGCGGCCCAGGCATTATTGCCACCGATGCGGCAAACGATGAAAATATCCCGCTTGCACAGCTTAGCGAAGAAACAAAATCGCGCCTTTCAGGCATTGTGCCTAAGCACGCCAGTGTGAAAAACCCTGTTGACATCATCGCCAGTGCAAAGCTTGAGCAGTTTGTGCAGTCTGCCGAAGTGCTTTTGGAAAGCCCAGAAGTGGATATTTTGCTTGTGGTTTATCTTTATATCACCGTGAAAAATGATTTTGAACTTGTGGAAAAACTTAACACGCTTAAGCAAAGATATCCAAACAAGTCAATTGTGGCAATCTTCCAAACCAATGATGCCTTCTTTGATGAACTTTCACAGCATCCTGAAATCACCGTGCCGGTTTACAGCCACGCAGTTGATGCCATTAAGGCCATTAAGCGCCTCACCCAGCGCCGCGATTTCCTTTCAAAACACGCGGTTGTGGCAAAATCTTTGCCTGTGCGCAAGGATGAAGTGAAGAAGATTATCCAAAAACACAAACTGAAAAAACAAAGCATTGTTTCAACCAAAACCAGTTTGGAAATCTTGACAAATTATGGCCTGCCTGTTGCAAGATATGGCTTTGCCAAAAATTTGGCATCTGCAAAAAAGATTGCGCGTGAAATTGGATATCCAATTGTGCTGAAGATCTCTCACACCTCAATCACCCACAAAACCGATGTTGGCGGCGTGGTTGTTGGCATAAAAGATGAACAAGAACTTAAACGCAAGTGGGAACTTATGATGAACAATCTTGTGCTGCACAAGGCCACTGCGGGGCTTGAAGGCGTTGTGGTGATGAAGCAAATTGTTGATGCCGATCGCCAGTTCACAGTTGGCACAATCAAAAAGCCGGGCATTGGCAACGCACTTATGTTTGGCATTGGTGGCATTTTTGTGGAAGCGCTTAATGAGGTAAGTTTCACGGGCTGCCCAATCAACCTGGCGGGGCTTGAAAAACTGCTTTCTTCAACAAAGGCAACCAAACTTATGGAGGCAAACCGCGGCTTTAAAGCCGTTGACCGCCAGCGTTTGGCAGAAATCTTTATTCGGCTTTCACAACTGGTGGAAGACCACAAAGAAATTGTCGAACTTGACCTTAATCCACTTATCGCCGATAAGGAAGGTCGCCTTATCGCAATTGATGCCCGCATTGTTTTGAATATATAAAAACATCCCTGTTGGGGATATTTTTTATTCTTATAGTTTTTTTTAAGAAGTTAAATTTTTTGTTGAAATTCGTTTGACATATTTCAACAAAGCATTGTATAATAAAGCCAACAAAAGATTTTAAATGTCATAAAATTCAATATCTTGCGCAAGATAAAGATATCTTTTGTAACTAAGGAGATAACGAATATGAAAAAATCACGCGTTTTGACGCTTGGTTTGGCGTGTTTTTTAACTGCCGTAACCGGGCTTTCAACGCTTGCCGCCACCTCGGGGGGGGGAGGGCGCTTTATAGCCATTTAAACGATTCTTCCCACGCATCAACC
>JAFVTB010000168.1 GCA_017503445.1 Clostridia bacterium | reverse complement strand
TGGTTCTTCTACTGAAAATTATAAAGTTGAAACTTATCTTACGGATGATGGGAAACGCAACATTGGTGTTGAGTGGTGGTTAAGGTCAAAAAATCACTCAGGATCCCTTTGGGCCTCGGCTGTGAGCAATACAGGATATGTTGGTTATGGAACAGAAGTTACTGTTTCTAGGTACATTCGCCCCGCAATGGTTATAACAATTTAATCTCATTCTTTAAAATTTTTCAAGAAGTCGCTTCGCTAATGAAGCCACTTCGTTAATGAAGTGTTTGCTTTGCAAACATGAAATTTTTGCAAGCAAAAATTTTTAAAGGAGTGTGATATAAGAGATTTAATTTTAAAACCCTATTTATTCAGTTATGATTTTTAAAAAATTCACCCGATTGGGTGAATTTTTTTGCCTGTGGGCATCCCGAAAAAAATTGCTTTTAGTCAATATTAAGATTTTCTTTCAATTTATTGATTGTCCCTTCGGTTGCGGGGGTCAAAGGCAGCCGTGGAGTACCCACATCAAAGCCCAAAAGCCCCATGCCTGCTTTCACGGGGATTGGGTTGACTTCGCAAAACAATGCACGGATAAGCGGCACAAGTTCAAATTGGATTTTGCGGGCAAGTTCAATATTTCCCTCAAAAAATGCGTTGCAAAGCGCCGTGGTTTGTGCAGGAGCAACATTACTCACAACACTGATCACGCCACTTCCACCAAGGGCAAGCGTAGTGAAAATTTGCTCATCTTCGCCGCTGAAGATATCAAAATCTTCGGGCAAAATGCGGGCAAGTTCTTGCACATTGCCACCGGCTTCTTTGATGCCCACAATATTTGGCACTTCGGCAAGTTTTTGCACGGTTTCAGGCAGCATATTCACGCCTGTGCGGCTTGGAACATTATACAAAATTTGTGGAATGCCGTCTGCCGCCTTGGCGATCGCGGTGAAGTGTTGCACCAGGCCATCTTGCGTGCATTTGTTATAATACGGTGTGATTTGCAACAGTGCATCGGCGCCCACTTTAGCAAAGCGTTTGCTTCGTTCAATCACTTCTGCAGTATTATTGCCCCCGGCGCCCAAAATCACCGGAACGCGCCCCTTGACATAAGAAATTGCAAACTTTGCAACCTGAAGTTTTTCTTTTTCGGTCAGGGTGCTGGCTTCGCCTGTTGTGCCAAGAAACACCAATGCGTTAACGCCGTTTTCAATTTGAAAATCAACCAATTTTTTAAATGCGGTGAAGTTGATTTTGTTGTTTTTGTCAAATGGCGTGATGATTGCTGTTGCACAGCCCTTAAAAATGCTCATATTTTTCCTTTAAATCAGCACCGGCTGAATTTGCTCACCGCGTAAAGCAAGGTTCAGGGTGTCCTCAAGTTTTGCCCAATCTGCCACCAGCGATTTGGGTTTTTTGATTGGTTCGTCTTGCCCAAATGGCACAAAAAAGAAATCTTTTGCAGCAAAAAGTGTGGCAAGGTTTTTAAAATTCAGCCCCATACCATCATTTGTTGAAATGCCCATCACAACCGGTTTGTGGTTGCGCACATGGGCTTTCACCGCCATTGTGACGGGCGTGTCGTTGATGCCGTTTGCAATTTTTGAAAGCGTGTTACCTGTGCATGGCGCCACAACAATCACATCAAAAAGGTTTTGCGGGCCGGTTGGCTCAACATCCACAATGGTTGAAAGAGGGCTGTTGCCTGTGATATCTTCCAGGGCCGCTAAAAAATCATTTGCAGCGCCGAAACGTGTATCGGTTGAAAAGGTGCTGTCTGAAACAATTGGATAAATTGTGTATCCTTTTTCTGCAAGTTCTTTAATAACTTCCAAAATTTTTTCGTGCGTGCAAAAACTTCCCGTGATTGCAAACCCGATTCTTGGTTTTTTCATAGTTTTCTCCTGTCAGGAGTTATTTCAACATTCTTTCAATGCACTCAAAAAGATATTTTCCCGCGGTTAATGCACTGTATTTTTGCGGAAGCGCAGGACAAAGTTTATAAACAAATTCCACATCGCCCACGATGGTTTTCACAGAAGCAATCTCCAAGAAAAGGCAATCTTTTTTGATGTTGCTATACATATCCTGGGGAATAATTTCTGCAGGAATTGTGTTGATAATTACATCAAAATTATTTAATTCTTGCAAAAAATTATTTTTAAAATAATTTTTTTGCGAAAATAAATATGTAATTGCAAAATTTTTGGGATCGTGAGAGCAAATAGAAAAATCCGCGCCAAGTTTTGCCAAAAGCGTGCCTGTGGCTTTGCCAACGCGCCCATTGCCTAAAATCAAAATTTTGTTTTCAAAAATCGAGTTTTGGGAATTTTGCAAAACTTCCGCCAATACACCTTCAGCAGTTAGCCGCGAATTCTGCATCGCAAAAACTTCATCTTGCAGAACATTGATGTGTTTGATATGTTTATCCTCTAAGATTTTTCCTTGATTTTGGGGGATATTCCCGCACACAAGGGTACTTTCAGCAGGAAATTTTTGCAAATCATCATCTGTGAATTTTTTATTCGGCGCAAAAATAATCACATCGCCTTCCTTGGCAGCCGTAATATCAAAATTTTTTGCCACAAGATAATTTTTTTCTTTAAAAAGTGCTTTAACTGTTTGGTTTCTTTTGTCGGTGTCGTCAATAAAAAATGTCAAAATATAACCTCCCTTAAATACTTTATGATTTTTTTAAGTTCGCGTGAACATTTTTGGGAAAAGCAAAATAAATTGATTTATATGAAAAGAAAAAATTTTTATTTTGCAAGTGCAAACACGGGTGATGGATTCGTGAACTTTCTTGACAAGATTTCAGAAGACGGATTTATGTATATTGTCAAGGGTGGCTCTGGCACGGGGAAAAGCACGATGATGAAAAACATTGCTCGGCATTTTTGGGAAGCGGGTTACAGTGTGGAATATTATCACTGTTCAACCGATCCGCAAAGCATTGATGGCATAAGAATTGTTGAAAAAAATGTTGCTGTTGTTGATGGCACCGCGCCGCATATTGTTAACCCGCATATTGTTGGTGTAACACACAAAATTTTGGATGTTGGACAATTTATTGGTGATGTGTGCAGTGAAAAAAACAATCTTAAAACTTTGACAACAGAAAAATCCAAGCATTATAAAAAAATGTATGGTTATCTTTCCGCGGCAAAGATGATTGATGATATAAATTTTGACATTGAAATGGATGGTATATCTGGAAATATTGTTGCAAAAAAAGCAAAAGATGTGTTTGCGAAAATCAAAAATATTGATGTGCAAGGGCAAAACAAAACATTATTTTTGCAAAGCATAAACACACATTTTGTTGATTTGGAAAAGCAAAACAATTTTAAAAAAGTTGTGTTTTCTGCGGGAAGGTATGAAGCATTTTTGGTGTTTAAAAAACTTTTAAAAATGCTGCAAGAAAACAAAATTTGTCACACCAAAATTTTGGATTCTTTGAATCCTGAATTTATACACGCAATCATTCTTGATAATAAAATTATTATAAAAAATATTAAAAATAATAAAAAAACAAATAAAATAATTGAAAAAAACAATATTTTAATTAAAAAACTTATTAAAAATGCAGAATTGGAAGTTACACTTTCAAGGCGCATTCATGGACAAATTGAAGATATTTATGTGCCAAAGGTGGATTTTGCAGGCGTTGCAAACCTAACACAAAAAACCATAGAAGAAATTGAAAAATTTGAAGGATAAAAATGATTGTTCAAAAATACGGTGGCACCAGCGTTGCCACAACAGAAAAAATTGCAAAAGTTGCAAACAATTTGAAATGCCGGCTTGAAACTGAAGAAAAAATTGTTGTGGTTTTAAGTGCCATGAGTGGAGAAACCGATGCCCTAAGTGGTTTGGGAAAATCCATGGCGGCGACGCCAAATCTTCGAGAGCTTGATCAGCTTGTCTCGATCGGCGAAAACAAAACAATTTCGCTTTTGGGGCTTGCGCTTGGGCGGCTTGGCGTGCGTGCAATATCGCTTACAGGTTGGCAGGCGGGAATTATCACCACCACAAAGTTTTCTGCCGCGCAAATTAAGCAAATCAAGGTTGAAAAACTGCAAAAATATTTCAAAAATTTTGACGTTGTGATTGTGGCGGGTTTTCAAGGGATCACACAAGAAGGTGACATCACCACGCTTGGCAAGGGTGGAAGCGACACCACCGCCGTTGCCTTGGCGGGCGCGCTTGGATGCGTATGTGAAATATACACCGATGTGCCTGGTGTGTTGGCGGCAGACCCAAAACTGTTGCCGCATGCAAAAAAACTTGATGTTTTAAGTTATGACGAACTTATGGAAATGTCGGCAAGTGGCGCAAAGGTGATGGAAACGCGCAGTGTTGAAATTGCAAAAAAATATGGGGTGCCGCTGTTTATTGGGCAAAGTTTGTGTGATTTGAAGGAGGCGACAAAAGTGCTTAAACAAACCGAAGATTTTGAAAAAGTTATTGTGAAAAATATAACTGCAAAAGATGACGTCAAAGTTTATCGAATTGATAACTTGCAACCCACGGAACTGACATCTGTGATTGAAATTTTACAAAATTTTTCGCAAAAGCTTGACCTTTTTTCTGTGGAAGAAAATGGCGAAAATTTTAACATAAAATTTTTGGTTGATAAACCGTTGCAGAAACAAATTGATGAAAAAATAAATAAAATTTGTGAAAAAAAATTAAAAAATAAACATTTGTCAAATATTTGCAAAATAACTTTGGTTGGAAGTGGGTTTAAAACCCACACAGAGGTTTTGCAAGATTTGTTAAAAGCATTGCAAGAAAGAAATATTTTTGTTTCAAATCTTATGTTGTCGGAAGTGTCAATTGGTTTTACCGTGCCAATGAATCAAAAAATGGCGGCCGTTTTTGCCCTTGCAAAGCAGTTTGATCTTGAAGATGCATATAAGATAAATCTTGCAATTGTTGGGGCAACGGGGATGGTTGGCAAAACTTTTTTGAACGTGTTGGCAGAAAGCAAAATAAAGCATCAAATTGAAAATCTTTATCTTTTTGCAAGTGCTGAAAGTGCCGGGAAAACAATCAAGTTTGAAAACCAAGAATTTGAAGTTTTAGAGCTTAATGAACAAAATATTTTATCACACAAAATTGATTATGCTTTCTTTTCAGCCGGTGAAGATGTTTCAAAAAAATTTGCCCCAATTTTTGCGCAAAATCAAGCTGTTGTGATTGATAACAGCAGCGCCTTTCGTATGGAAAAAGATATTCCACTTATTGTGCCGGAAGTGAACTTTGAAAACACCATAAGCAGGATTATTGCCAATCCAAATTGCAGTACAATCCAAGTGATGCTTCCGCTTTATGCATTGAAAAAACATTTTGGGCTTGCGCGGGTTGATTTTGCAACTTATCAAGCGGTGAGTGGCAGTGGTGAAGCAGTGGTGCAAGATTTACATGTCACTGCAAAGGGTGAAAATCCAAATTTTTATCCGCACCCAATTTTCAATAATTGTTTACCGCATATAGGCAGTTTTGGGGATAATGGTTTTTCAAGCGAAGAAATGAAAATGATAAACGAAACCCATAAGATTTTGAATGATGAAAGCATTGAAATTTCCGCCACATGTGTGCGTGTGCCGGTTGAAAATTGCCACTGTGTGGCGGTTAGTGTAACCTTGCATGTGGAAGCAGATTTGCATGAAGTTCATAATGTTTTGCGCGCGCAAGAGGGGCTTGAAATTTTGGATTTACCTAAGGACAATGTTTACCCAATCAACCAAATTGCAAATGGCAAAGATGCGGTTTTTGTTGGGCGAATAAGAAAAGATTTATACAATCCAAACATGGTGCATTTTTGGTGTGTGGCGGATAATCTGCGAAAAGGCGCCGCCGCCAATGGTGTGCAAATTTTGAAAAAACTTCTGCAAAACAAATAAAAAACGCGCTTAAAAAAATAAAAATAAATAAAAAACAAATATTTTTCAAAAATTTATATTTGTTTTATTTTTAACTTTCGCATAATTTGACATTTTTTTCACATTATAAAAACATGAAAAGTTTGTTGTCAATTTTGATTATGTGTGGGCTTATGCTTTCATCTTTTCCGGTGGTTTCGGTTCCGGAAAATTTTTCGGAAAGTGATTCGCTTGTGCAGGTGGAAGAGGTGTATGAAAATTATGTCATCAATGATGAAGATGGCAATTTTCTTACGGAAAAACGCGGCGTTGCACTTGGTGATATCATTATTGCCAGCGATTTTAATAAGTATGAGATCATTTTTATTGATGATGAAAATCTTGTGGCAGTGGCAAGATTTGTGGAAAAAGTTGAAAAGCCCAAGGTGCATAAAAAGCAGATGGAAAATGTTGCCGATGTGGTGCTGAACAAAACTTTGGGGCTTTATTCAACGCACAACGATGAAAGTTATATCATTGGCGACGGCACGGAAAGTGTTTATGGTGAAGGTGGAATCCATGACATCGCAAATCTTTTGGCGGGGAAGCTTCGGGAAAAGAAAATAAGTGTGACATATGATGAAACGCTTCACATTCCGCACAATTCGTCTGCATACACGCGCAGCCGCACAACCGCAAAGGCGCTTTTGAATGCGGGCGCAAGCGCAATATTTGACATACATCGTGATGGCGCATCACGAAGTTTTTATTTAACGGAACATAACGGAAAAAAATACAGCAAAATCCGCCTGGTTGTGGGGCAGAACAATCCCAACAGTGAGGCAAATCTTCAGTTCGCTTTGTGGATTGTCAGCGTGGCAGACACTCTTTATCCGTGGTTGATTGCCGATATTTATATGGGCAGCGGAAGATATAACCAAGATCTTTCCGCCAAGGCAATGCTTTTTGAAATGGGGTGCCACAAGATTGAAAAGGACTATGTGAAAAACAGCGTACCGCTTTTGGCAGATGTGATTTATACAACCTTGTTTGCCACAATCGTTGAGGAAGAAAGCGGCAACCTTACCGTTGGTGGGGTGCAAACCGAAAATCAAGGTGCCAGCGTTGATGAGGTGCTTGACCAAAAAAATCCGTCTGCAAAGGGTGGAAAGGTGTGGCTGTTTGTTCTTGGAGGCGTGGGTGTTGCGGCAATAATGGTTTATATTATAAGAAAGAAGCGTGCCTAATAATGCCTGCGGGGCTTCCCGCAAAAAAAAAGGTAAAAATCTAAAATTTTTTGATTAAAATCGTTTGACTTTGGCAAAATAACAACGTTATAATAAATTTGTAAACTTAAACAAAATAAAAACTAAATAAAAAAAGGGAAAATTGAATATGAAAAAATCACGCGTTTGTACGCTTGGTTTGGCGTGTTTTTTAAGCGCCGTAACCGCCTTTTCTGCGCTTGCCGCCACCTCGGGGGGGGGGGGCGCTTTTACGCAATTTAAGCGATAATTCTGCGCATTCTGAGGCCTCTTTAAGTGGTCAAAATACCACCCAAAATCTAACGCCGCAAGAACAACTTCTTGCAGGCACTTTGGAACTTGATCCCGAAAATGATCCAATCGTTGCTACCACCGATTGGGGCTTGGATATTAAGTTTCACGCCGATTGGGGCAGTTTTGGAACTAGCGCCAACAGCGGCGGTGTTGCTGGTTATGTTTATTTCACAATGGGTAAATATAACAATGTTGATGTCAATTGGGTTATTATCGGTTATAATCCTTATATTTATTACGATGGAAATAATAGTTATTCAAGTGTAGTAAAATATGGATGTTATTCTTTAGAAGATTATCCTGAACACTCTGAAACTTTATCAAATGCTGCACAATATAAAAATAATATAGCTGAAACACAAACAGATGCAGGTATAACTATTGCCAATGCAAATATAAATGGCGTGGTTATAGATTTTGAGCAAATTTTATTTGCTAATGCAGTGTCAAATGAAACAGTTATTGGTGAGCTTGATCCAGGTGAAATATTATGCTTAAGTGAAAAGTCTCTATATAATCTTGCATGGGGATATGTTTATGACTATGAAGGTTCAAACCTTCAATCAGCAATGCAAAATTTATATTTCACAAATTTAAATTTAACTGAAAATCAAAAAGGGCATGTTGTATCGCAAAATTTTACTAGTTCTATGAAAAACACGCTGGAATCAATTGACCAATATTTTTTCCCACTTGCTTATCGCGGCGAAAAATTTACAATTACAAATTATTTATCGGATAAAAACAAAAGAATTGGATATTTACTAGGCGGAACTAGTGGCAATACTTATTGGTTACGTTCCGGTTATAGCAATGCTACTTATGTCGCAGCATTAGTTACTACTAGCGGCGATTTCTACCACATGAGTAGGGTAATTGATCCTTATGGCGTCCGCCCCGCGTTCGTTTTAAAAATTTAATCACATTTCTTTAAAAAATTAAAAGCAAAAATTTAAAGGAGTGTGATATAAGCGAGTTAATTTTTAAACCCTATTTATTTATTGAGTTATGATTTATTTTATTCCGCTGGGCGAACACGCCTGGCGGATATTTTATTCATTTTTTTATTTGACAACGCAATTTTGAAAAAGTTATAATTTGAAAAAGGAGTTTTTATGAAAAAGGCGGGAATATTGCTTTGCGGGGCGCTGGCGGGTGTGATGTTTGTTGGGCTTGGGGGCTGCGGCCAGGCGCCTTCGGCATGCAATATTTTGGTTGAAAATGCCAAAACCGTGTTTGAAATTGGTGAAGAATTTTCGCTTTCTGAAGACATGCAGGTGAAGCTTTTGTTCACAGACAATCAAACAATGAAAATTGGCGAAACGGCAGACCTTGTGCATGACCCGGAAAGCAAAACCTATGCCAGTGAAACATTTGTGGTGGATTACAGCGAATATGATTCCACCAAAGGCAATGATTGCCCAATTTGGATCACATATCTTGACCGCGATGCCGACCAAAGCAACAACTTGAAAATTTATATGTATGTGCAGGTGCAGCGTGAGGCAAACGACTGGGTGAAAAATCCAAAACTTTCCCAAGAATGGACATGGGGCGAAACCCCAACATTCACCCCTGGGCAAGCAGACTTTTTGAATGACACAGCCGAATATTATTATAAACTTAAAACCGCCGAAACATATATCAAGATCAACAACCCACAAACCGTTGAACAGGAACTTAAAGCCCTTGATGCCGGGGAATATCACTTTAAGGCAGTTTATCCACGAACCGACACAATTGAAATGCTTGACAAGGTTTTGAATTTCAAAATCAACCGTCTTGCACTTGATCAAGCCGTTGTTCCAACCCTTGCACCAGTGGTTTATTCGGGGGATAAAACCTTGCCCGCTGTGCCACAATCACAATATTATTCTGTTTCATACAGCGCCAATTCAAACTTTGTGGATGCAGGGGTGCATTATGTCACCTTGACGCTGACGGACACAAATTATAAATGGGCAGACAGTGATGATATTGCAAAAAATATTGAATTTGCAATCACCCCAACAACCAATGTGTGGACCTCATCAATCCTTGACATGCAATCAATTGGCACACAAAAAGGGTGGGTGAAAGGCACGTTTGATCAAGCCCAATTTGTTGCCCCAACGGCACAATTTGGAAATGTGCTTTATCAAATCAAATTGCAAAATCAACCTGATTCTGCATATAACACCATTGCAATTGATCAGCTTGTATTTATGGAAGCCGGTGAATACACCTTGAAAGCATATATCCCAAATTCAAACAATTATTCTTCTGTTGAAGCAATCACAATCAACTTTGTTGTGCAACCGGCATAATGAAATTTTGACCATAAAAAAGCACCTTTTTGGGTGTTTTTTTGTTTTTTTCAAATTTTTTATATATAGAATATATATATTCCTTAAAAATTCTTTGTTGTAAAGAAAGGGGGCTTGATTTTGATGGGTTTATGGGTTATAATGAACAAAAAGGGGGATTTATGCTTGCAATAACAAACTGCTATGGGCTTGAAGGGGTGGAAGGTTTTCGCGTGACGGTTGAAGCCAATGTTTCAGGCGGCAAACATATTTTTGAAATTGTTGGGCTTGCCGATGCGGCCATCAAAGAAAGCAAAGAACGCATCCGCACCGCCATGAAAAACAGTGGGTTCCAGTTCACGGGGCAAAAAATCATCGTGAACCTTGCGCCCGCAAGCCGAAAAAAAGAAGGCCCGATGTATGATTTGCCAATTGCCATAAGTTTGTTGGCATCATATGGCATCACTTCATCTGCCGAGGCAAAAAATTATGTGATTTTGGGGGAACTTTCCCTAAGCGGCAAAGTGCGCAAAATCAGGGGGCTTTTGCCAATCCTTATTTCCGCGCGCAAAGATGGCTTCACAAAATTCATTGTGCCTGCCGCCAACGCGCATGAGGCAAGCTTTATTGAAGGCATTGATGTTTATGCGGTGGAAACGCTTTCTGATGTCGTTGGGTTTTTGAATGGTGAAAAACAAATTGCCCGTGTTGAGGCATCGAATTATGAGCAGCAGAAAAAAGCCCATCCAAAAGCAGTGGTGGATTTTAAAAACATTCGTGGCCAAGCAAATGCAAAGCGCGCGCTTGAAATCGCGGCGGCGGGTGGCCACAATATTTTGCTTATTGGCCCGCCAGGAAGCGGGAAAACCCTTATGGCAAAGGCGTTTCCGTCAATCTTGCCGGAACTGACATTTGAAGAAGCCCTTGAAATCACAAAAATCCACAGTGTTGCGGGGGAACTTGACCTGAACGATGGCATTGTGCTTCACAGGCCAATAAGAACGCCGCATCACACAGCAACGCTTACAAGTTTAACCGGCGGGGGCAGAACAAGCCGCCCTGGGGAAATCAGTCTTGCCCACAATGGTGTTTTGTTCCTTGATGAAGTGCCGGAATATAATCACAAAACCCTTGAAACTTTGCGCCAGCCGCTTGAAGACGGGCAAATCACCGTGGCGCGTGCAAATCAAACCATCACATATCCATCAAATTTTGTGCTGGTGGCAAGTATGAATCCTTGTCCATGCGGCTATTATGGCAGCAAAAAACATGAATGTTCATGTACGCCAAACCAAATTCATAAATATCTTAGTAAACTAAGTGGCCCGCTTATGGACAGGATTGACTTGCATATCGAAGTTGATGATGTGACATATGAAGACATCAGCGGAAATGCAGAAGAAGAGTGCAGCGCAGACATCCGTGCGCGTGTGAATAAGGCGCGTGATATCCAACTTAAGCGTTTTAAAGGGCAAAAAATATATTCAAACTCGAAAATGTCGCCGCCTTTAACAAAACAGCATTGTCATCTTGACCCACAGGCGGAAACGATCTTGAAAACCGCGTTTGAAAACCTTTCACTCAGCGCCCGCGCATATGATAAAATTTTGAAGGTTGCGCGCACGATCGCTGATTTGGAAGGCGAAGAAAATATTGGCGTTGCCCATCTTGCGGAGGCAATCCAATATCGTTCACTTGATCAAAAATATTGGAATTTTTAAAGGAAAATAAATGTATAACGAAAATGAACTTGCAGTGATTTGGCTTTCGCTTTTCGACAAACTTTCGCTTGCCAAAGCAAAGGCGCTTATGGCGCTTTATCATCAACCAAAAGAAATTTTGCAAAACCTTTACACCCATAAAAATCAAATCATTGATGTGATTGGTGAGGATTTGTATTATAAAATGCTTGCCACGGATGACAAGCAGCTTGTGAAAAGTTATGTGGAAAACCTTGATAAAAAAAATATCGTGTGCCTAACGTGCTGCTCTGACAATTATCCTGAAAAACTTTTATATCTGAAAGATGCGCCAATCATCCTTTTTGCAAAGGGTGATTTATCGCTTTTAACAAGAAAATCGGTTGCCATTGTTGGCACAAGAACGCCAACCGCTTATGGTCGTGAAATTGCCACCAAATATGCCGAAACGCTTGCAAAGGCGGGGGTGGTGATTGTATCTGGGCTTGCCAGCGGGGTGGATAAGCTTGCCCATGAAGGGGCCCTGAATATGAAAGGCAAAACCAATGCGGTTTTGGGCGGGGGATTTGATTGCATATATCCCGCCATGAACACAAACCTTGCCAAAACTATTGCCGAAAAAGGGCTGCTTTTAAGTGAATATCGTCCAAATGTGTTTGCAACAAAATTCACATTCCCTGTGCGCAATCGTATTATTGCGGCGCTTAGTGATGCAGTTTTTGTTGCAGAAGCAGGCGAAAAAAGTGGCGCGCTTTATACAAAAGATTATGCCCTTGAACAGGGCAAGCCCGTGTTTTCGGTGCCGGCAAATATAAACAATAAGCGCGCTGCCGGTACAAACAAAATCTTGCAAACACATCAGGCCATTTTTTCAACATCGCCTGATGATATCATTGAAAATTTGGGGCTGGAAGCCGCACCAATTGAGGCGCCCACAAATGCACAAATAAGCGTGACGGAACAACTTGTGATAACGGCGCTTGAAGACCAAAATCAATCGTTTGAAGATCTTCAAGCCATCACAAAACTTGAAACAAAAAATCTTAACAGTTGTTTGACAATGTTGCAAATTCGTGGTTTAATTAAAAAATTGCCCGGAAATGTTTATTCGTTGTAAGGAGATGGAATGAAACTTGTTGTTATTGAAGGTCCCGGAAAGCGCGAGACCTTGAAAAAATATCTTGGCGCTGGCTATGAAGTTTTTGCATCAAAAGGCCATGTGCGTGATTTGCCTGCAAAAGAACTTGCCGTGGATTTGAATCATAATTTTGAACCAAAATATGAAATTTTGCCCGATAAAAAAGATGTTGTGGCAGACCTTAAGAAAAAAGCCCAAAAAGCCGATGAAATTCTTTTGGCAACTGACCCTGACCGCGAAGGTGAGGCAATTTCTTGGCATCTTGCGCACATTTTGGGCATAAAACCCGATGCAAAATGCAGAATTGAATTTAATGAAATCTCAAAAGATGCTGTTCAGGCCGCCCTTAAAAACCCGCGCACAATCAATCAATCCTTGGTTGATGCCCAACAGGCACGCAGGGTGCTTGACCGCATTGTGGGCTATAAACTTTCGCCAATCATTTGCAAGGCGGTTAAGCCAAAACTTTCTGCCGGCCGTGTACAAAGCATCGCCTTGAAACTTATTGTTGATCGCGAAAAAGAAATTCGCGATTTTAAGCCGGAAGAGTATTGGACAGTGGCGGCTGATCTGAAAAAAGATCAAAATGCCACTGTTTTCAAGGCGCAGCTTGCAACACACAACGGCAAAAAAATCAAGCCCGCAAATAAGGAAGATGTTGACCAAATCACTGCGCATTTGAATGCTGCAAAATTTGTGGTGAAGTCAATCAAAAAATCAAAAACAAAATCAAACGCCATGCCGCCATACACCACCAGCACAATGCAGCAAGACGCCCTTAACAAACTTGGGTTTTCGTTGGCAAAATCATCACAGGTTGCGCAAGTTTTGTATGAAGGCGTTGACCTGAAAGATCACGGCAAAACTGCGCTTATCACATATATCAGAACGGACAGTACCCGCGTAAGCGAAGGCGCACAAAAATCTGCGCGTGAATATATTTTGGATAAGTTTGGCAAAGATTTTGTGCCAACCAAACCAAATGTTTACACCACAAAAAAATCGGCGCAAGATGCCCACGAAGCAATCCGCCCAATCAATGTGAATTTAACACCAGAGATGGTGAAGCCAAGTTTGAAAGATGAGGTTTATAAACTTTATAAACTTATCTATGAACGCTTTTTGGCAAGCCAAATGACGCCTGCACAGTATGACAGCGTTGCAGTTGAAATTGAAGCGGGTGATTATGGCTTTAAGGCAACGGGTCGCACGCTTACATTTGAAGGTTACACCGTTATATATAAAGGGTACACTGAAAAAGAAGATGAAGCCGACGGCGTAAAAATTCCAAAACTTGATGAGGGTGACCTTTTAAACCTTGTCAAACTTAACACCGAACAAAAATTCACCAAACCACCTGCGCGTTTCACAGAAGCCAGTCTTGTGAAAGCAATGGAAGAAAAAGGCATTGGCCGCCCTGCAACCTATACGCCAACCATCACAACGCTTGCTTATCGCAACTACACACAAAAAGATGGCAAGGCGCTTAAGCCAACTGAACTTGGCGAAGTTGTAAGTGATTATTTGGATAAATATTTCAAGGGCGTTATCAACGTGAAGTTCACCGCCAATATGGAATCCCGCCTTGATGATATTGCCGAAAACACCGATAAGTGGCAGGATGTGATTGCAAGTTTTTGGAACGGATTTAAGGGGCTTTTGTTAGGCGCAGATAAATCATCTGTGGGCTTTAAGCAAAAACCGGTTGAAACTGATGAGGTGTGTGAACTTTGCGGCGCAAAAATGGTGATTCGTGAAGGCAGATACGGCAAATTTTTGGGCTGCGCGAATTATCCAAACTGCAAAAACATTAAATCACTGAACAAACAGCCCGATGCCAAACCTGTTGGCGTTTGCCCAGATTGCGGAAAGCCCGTTGTGGCACGCAAATCAAAACGCGGCAAGATCTTTTATTCGTGCAGCGGATATCCAGACTGCAAATTTATGAGCTGGGATATCCCAACCACCGATAAATGCGCAAACTGCGGCGGGGTGATTTATAAAAAAGTGCTGAAGGATAAATTTTCATTTTATTGTGCGAATAAGTGTGGTGTGGAAATCCCTGACCAGCCAAGAAAAGAGGAAGGAGAAGAATAATGGAACAACTTAAAGGCACAACAATTTGCGCCGTACAAAGGAGTGGAAAAATTGCCATTGCGGGCGATGGGCAAGTCACAATGTCGCAAAGTGTGATTTTCAAAAGCAACGCCCGCAAAGTGCGCAGGATTTATGATGATAAAGTGCTTGTGGGGTTTGCAGGCGGCGTTGCCGATGCATTTG
>JAFVTB010000167.1 GCA_017503445.1 Clostridia bacterium | reverse complement strand
GGGGCGTTTTAGGCGCTAACCATGCGGGTTTAAGCGCCTCTGCGGGTGCTTTAACCCCGCAAGAAAAATTGCTTGCCGGCACCCTTGAATTGGACCCGGAAAATGACCCAGTGATTTTCACAACCGATTATGGGCTGGAAATCAAATTACATGATGCAGGCGTGCCAAGTATTTCGCTTAAAGGGTCAAACGGATCAACAACTGTAAGTAGCACAAGCTGGAACTATATCTCTGCCGGCGGATATAATTGGATAATCATCGGTTCTTATTCCACAAGTTCTTATACAATTTCAACCTTAACAGGAACTCAATATTCAACTATCGGCAGTTTGGCAGACAGCACGCCTGCAGGAACAGCGGTGAAGGGTGATGTCTCAAAACAAGTTATAAAAATTAATAATCTGACAGTGCCTGCTTTTTCAAATGCAAAAGCAGGTTATAATGGCGAAATCCCGTTTGGTTGCGTGCTTTGCTTGTGCGCAACAAATATTACATCAACAACTTTTGGATCTAATAATAACTACAGCGGTTCAAACCTGCAATCATATATAAACAATACTGTTTATGGCAGTGATAGTGAATTGAGCATTGGACTTCAAGGGCTTTCAATTGTGCCGCAAAAACTTACAACTTTATATGCTGCCAGTGAGCCATCAATTATTGAAAACGCTTATGTTTTTCCTTTGGCATTTAGAAGCAACACTGAAAGCTTCTATCTAAGATCATATTTAGACACCAATACGAAGAGTAACATTGGCGCCAGTTGGTGGTTGCGCTCAGGTATCGCATCCTATTCTAGCCGCGCGTACTACGTCTACACGGATGGCAGTGTCGGCAACAGCGGCAACTACGGTGTGACTCATTCCTACGGCGTGCGCCCAGCTTTCGTCCTGCAGTTGTACAGTGCTTAACATCTTCTTTAAAGAATTTTTGTAATTTTTTAAAGGAGGTGATAGGGCGAAAGTATAAGAAAACTTAGTTACAAAATTTTAACAAATCCGTTAGTATCATTTTGCCGCGTGAAAGTCGCGGAAAAGGATCAAAAATGTCTTTTTGTGGGCATTTTTTTATGAAATCTGGCAAGAATTGTATTATGAAAAAAACAGGGAAAGTTAAAAAAAAGAAAGGTTTGCAACTTTTAGACCTGTTTTTTTGCTTTCCTGTGATTGGTGGCATTTTGTGCGCAAATGGCAAAGATATGGCACTTTGCCAAGTGCTTCGGCAAGGGGATTTGCGGCTTGTATCCTTTCGGCAAAAACAATTTGTTTGGCATCACAAAATTCCCATTTTGCGCGGCATTGAGTTTGTTGCCAATGGCGTTTGGGCGTTTGCGGTGGGCTTTTGGCGATCATGCAAAAGTTTTTATACGCCCCCGGAAAAAGCAAAAGAAAAAACCATTTTTCAACTTTTTATTGCATTCTTAATTTTTTTGGCTTTTTTTGTGCTGATTTTATTTTTTGGCTGGATAATTCTTGGAATTTTGCCTGCGGCAATTTCCATTTGGATTTTTGGCATTGGTGGCGGGTTGTTTGTGCAAAGATTTTTTGCGGGGGTGGTGCGGTGCATTGTTGTTTTTGGGCTTTTGGGCGCGCTTCAATGCTTTGCAAGTGTGCGCGCTTTGTGGCGATTCAACACCGCCGCAAATTTGGTGGTTTCAAAAAAGCGGTTTTTTGCATTAAATTTTTTTAATGTGCTTTTCGGGGCTTTACTCTTTGACACATTTGTGTTATCATTATTATGTTTTGATGCGCCTTTTGTTTTGCAAATGTTGTTGAATATTTTGTGTTTTGCGCTTTCATGTGGGGCCATATTTGAAATTTGTTTGTGGCAAGAAAACAAGGGCGGAATATATCAAAAACTTTGTGCCATTACATCAATTTTGCAATATCAGCCGCCAAGTAAAACATGCTTTCAGGTGGCACGTGGCGCAGTTATGGAGTGTGAACTTATGAAAAACAACCCCGCGCGTGAAGAAATTTCCCAGCCCACCAAAAACAACTTGGCGTTTGTTTTGGGCGATGTCAAGGCCGCGCTTGCTAAGGCCGGAATTGATGACTTTGCTGAGGCCGAATGGCTTGTGGCAAATGTTTTGGGCTGTGGAAAGCTTGACCTTAAATTTGTAAAAACCCTTACCGATGCCCAAGTGCGCGATGTTTTCAATGCGCTTGAGCGCCGCCTGAAAAACGAGCCGCTTGAAAAAATCTTTGGGTTTACAGAGTTTTATGGGCTTAGGTTTAAGGTGAACAAAAGTGTGCTGACGCCACGCCCAGAAACTGAACTTTTAGTGGAAAATGTCCTTAAATATCTTGGCAATGCGCCGAGCAAGGTGCTGGATCTTTGCACAGGAAGCGGCGCCATTGACATAAGCATTGCAAAAAACTCTGTGGCCGAGGTTGTAGGCGTGGATATAAGCGATGATGCGCTTTTGGTTGCAAAGCGCAACGCCGAAATCAACGATGCACCGGTGAAATTTCGTCAAAGCGATATGTTTTCAAATGTCAAATTCAAAAAATTTGATGTAATTGTCAGTAATCCGCCCTATATCAAAACGGATGATATTCCGCTTCTTGCGCCCGAAGTGCGGGATTTTGACCCAACGATCGCCCTTGATGGCGGCGCAGATGGCTTGTATTTTTATCGCCGTATTGCCGATGAGGCCCCCAACTTTTTGCGCGCGGGCGGCAAACTTTTTTTGGAAATTGGCATTCGCCAAGGCGCGAAAGTGAAAAAAATCTTGACAGAAAGCTTTCAGGATATTAAAATACTTAAGGATTATAATGGCATTCAACGCATCGTTGTTGCCACAAAAAAGGGATAAAAAATGCTTATTGAAACAACAAAAAAATTTAAGGCACGATTTGATGAACTGACTGACCTTATCATAAGGCCAGAAATTATTGCCGATAATACAAATTGGAAAAAATTGGTGAAGGAGCGCAGCGCGCTTGAAGAAATTGCTGAAGCACACGACGCCTATGAAAAGGCGCTGGCTGACAAAGCGGGTATGGAAAACACCATCGCCACCGAAACCGATGCCGAAATGAAAAAGTTTTTTGAAGATGAACTTTACGAACTGAATGGTAAAATTGGCGAGATGGAAGAAAACATCAAAATTTTGCTTTTGCCAAAGGATGAAAACGACAGTTCAAATGTCATTGTTGAAATTCGTGCAGCTGCGGGCGGGGAAGAAAGCGCCCTTTTTGGCACAGAACTTTTGAATATGTATCGCCGCTATGCTGAACGCCAACGCTGGCAGGTTGAGATGATTGACCTTAACGAAACCGAACTTGGCGGCATCCGCGATTGCACATTTATGATTAAAGGCAAAAATGTGTTTAAAAATATGAAGTTTGAAAGTGGCGTTCACCGCGTTCAGCGTGTTCCTGAAACCGAATCACAAGGCCGTGTGCATACATCCACAACCACCGTGGCGGTGCTTCCTGAAATGGAAGAGGTTGACTTTGAAATTCTGGAAAAAGATCTTCGCATTGACACCTATCGCGCAAGTGGCGCCGGTGGCCAGCACGTCAACAAAACCGACAGCGCAATCCGCATGACACATATCCCAACCGGGATTGTGGTTTGCTGTCAGGATGAGCGCAGTCAGCTTAAAAACCGTGAACGCGCAATGAATATCCTTAAAAGCAAATTGCATGATTTCTATCAAAATCAAATCACCAGCGAATATAAGGAAAATCGCCGCAGCCAAATTGGAAGTGGTGACCGCAGTGAACGCATCCGCACATATAATTTCCCCCAAGGCCGCATCACTGATCACCGTATAAACCACTCAATTTATAATATGTCTGGCTTTATGGATGGCGATATCCAAGAAATGATTGATGAACTTCTGCGTGCCGATCAGCAGTTGAAGCTTGAACAGGCAGGCAATTAACACCACCAAATTGGTGTTTTTTTATTTTTTTAAAATTTTTTTAAAAATTGTGCCAAAATTGATTTGACTTTGATTTGTAAAGTTTTGTAATATTTAAGTGTACAAAGGTACATCATAACTAAATAAAGGGAATATCATAACTATGAATAAAAATAGGGTAACGCCAACGGAAGTTGGTGTTGTCGGTGTATGCACCGACTTTTCTTGCAACAATTGCAAGAAGAAGAGCAACAAGCGCTTGCTCAAGATTTTTGCTGCCAGCGGTTTGGCAATTATGATGGGCATCGGCACCCTTTGCGGGGTGTTGATTGCGCCAGTGGGCGCGACCAGCGCTTCCAACGCGGGCGACCTTGCCGCCCTTGCGCAAAGCGCAGCCCGCGCCCTTTCGCCACAAGAACAACTTCTTGCCGGCACTTTAGAGTTTGATTCAGAGAATGATCCTGTGATTTATACAACCGATTATGGGCTGGATATCCGCTGGCACTTAACCGGTTATAAGGAAGATCCTTCAACGTTGGATAAAATTCCAAGTGGAAAATTCAGCGGTTATGCCTACATTGAAGCCGCAGGTGTAAAGTGGGCAATTATTGGATATTCATCAACTATAACAAACAGATTACAAAGTGGTAAAATCAATCTTGCAAATATCCTTGCCACATATTCATCATTTAGTGGATATACAATTGAGTCAATATGGTCATTATTGCAAAAACAAGAAGTTGATAGTACTGATGCAGGCGCGGAAATTTATGATGTTTATAAAACTGTTGACAGTGATGTTTATAACTCAAGCGCGGTATCAGCAACTTATATAGATCCATCAGCACTTTTTCCAAATGCAATAGAAATAGAGTTAACTGAGGATAGCGAACTTCAAGCAGATGAGGTTTTGTGTTTTGCGCAGGGTCGCATTGATGGAACTTCAGGAGTTGCATTTAAAACTGGTAATGGTAATTTTGTTCAAACGGAATATGCCAATTATCAAGGTTCAATTCTTGAAGAATATTTGGAAACTTGGTATAATACTAATCTTAAAAGTACACTGTCGCCCTATATAATTTCAAAAACATTATATACATTGCATTACAAATCATCAAGCACAGTAACAACTAAACTTTTTCCTCTTGCTGGAATAAACTCAAGTGAAAGTTTTTATTATGACACATATTTGAATGAAGGCAAGAATGGAAACATGGATATTGATGTTTATTGGTGGCTGCGGTCAGGTGATACAGGTACATCTACTTGGATAAGAATGGTCAATCATGAGGGTATTATAGCATCTTATACAAGAACGGAACCTCTTGCCGTCCGCCCGGCCTTCGTTTTGAAAATTTAATCACATTTCTTTAATCAATTAAAAATCAAAATTTTTAAAGGAAGGTGATATAAGATATTTTGTTGGGAATTTTCCCTTTAGTTTATTTATTGTTTATGTTGTAAAATTTCGTTTTCAAATAAAACGAAATTTTTTTATATTAGTTGCGGGCGCCGAAAACGGGCGAGCGGAAGCCCCCCGCAGGGGGCGGAGCGAGCGGCGAACGGAGTGAGCCAACGCGCGGGCAACGCCCGCAAGTGTTTTCGGCGCCCAATCTTGTATAAAAATCCCCCAATTTGCCCAAAATTTCTTTATGGAAAAATATCTTTACAATCAAACCATATTTTTCAATAATTGTCCCAAAATTATCGGCAATTTTTCCGTGGTCGGGCCAAAAGAAGGCCAAGGCAATTTTGGCGAATTTTTTGATATGGTGCTGGAAAACGATCGATTTGGTGAAGAAACCTTTGAAAAAGCCGAACGCAAGATGATTGAAAAGGCATTTTTGGGGGCGATTGATAAAGCCAAACTCAAAAAACACGACATCAGCATCTTTTTGGCAGGCGACCTTTTAAACCAAATCATCAGTTCAAGTTATGCCGCGCGGTCATTTGACACGCCATACGCCGGCGTGTTTGGCGCATGCAGCACAATGGCAGAAAGCTTGGCAATTGGCGCCGCGTTTGTTGACGGGGGATATTTCAAAAATGTTGCCTGCGCCACCGGCAGCCACTTTTCAACCGCGGAACGGCAGTTTCGGTTTCCGCTTGAACTTGGAAACCAGCGCCCGCCAACTTCCCAATGGACTTGCACCGCCAGCGCCTGCAGCATCCTTTCGCTTTCAGGCCGCGGCCCATGTATCACAAGCGCAACTTTTGGAAAAGTTACGGATTACGGAGTTCGCGATGTAAACAATTTTGGTGGCATTATGGCGCCTGCGGCGGCAAACACACTTTTGGCGGCGTTTTATGACACCAAAACCACACCCGAAGATTTTGACCTTATCATCACGGGCGATCTTGGCAAACTTGGCAGCGAAATTCTGCTTGATTTGATGGAGCGCCGTGGGGTGAAGCTTGGGCAAAATTATTGCGATTGTGGACAAATGATGTTTTCACTTTCCCAACAGCCCCTTATGGGTGGAAGTGGCTGTGGCTGCTGCGCATCTTTTTTGAATTCTGTTTTGGTGAATCAGATGAAAAAAGGTGTTTTCAAAAAGGTGCTTTTTGTTGCAACAGGCGCGCTTTTAAGCACAACTTCAAGCCAGCAAGGTGACACCCTTCCGGCAATTGCGCATGCAGTGGTTATTGAAAATAATTTTAAAAAATAATTCAAAAAATAATTTAAAATATTTATTTTTGCAAAAAAATATTTATTTTGAAAAAATTCTTAATTTTCTAAGGTGAAAAAATGTGG
>JAFVTB010000166.1 GCA_017503445.1 Clostridia bacterium | reverse complement strand
GTGCCGATGTGGAAGCAGTGCGTAAAGCAATTGATGAATTCAGCCAAAAAACAAACGCGATTGTTTCAAAACTTTACCAAAACGCACAGGGCGCGCAAGCACCAAACGGTGATGCACCAAAAACCGATGGCGACCCTGAAGTTGTTGTGGACTAATTCACCCAAAGGGGCGGTCAGCGAGCAAATTGCAACGCAATTTGCAAAAGCCCGAAAGGGCTTTTCAAATGGGCTTGCCCGAAAGGGCAAACCCATTTGCCGCTGACCGCGCCCCCGAATAAACAAAAGGAACAAAAATGGCAAAAAAAGATTATTACGAAACCCTTGGCGTAAGCAAAAATGCCAGTGCGGACGAAATTAAATCTGCATATCGCAAGCTTGCAAAGCAATATCACCCCGACATCAACAAAGCCCCAGAAGCCCAAGCAAAATTTAAGGAAATCAACGAGGCATATGAAGTGCTGGGCGATCCGCAGAAAAAATCAAACTATGACCAATTTGGCAGTGCCGAAGGCCCTCAAGGCGCAAACTTTGAAGACATCTTTGGTGGTGGCGGCTTTGGCGGCGGTTTTGGCGATATCTTTGAAAATATCTTCAGCGCGTTTGGTGGTGGCGGCGGTGGTCGCCGCAGCCGCGTGATGGAAAAAGGCGAAGATATCAATGTGCAAATCAATATCAGTTTTGAAGACAGTATGAACGGCGCAACCAAGGATATTGAAATCACTCGCTTTGAAAAATGCCCTGAATGCAACGGCACAGGCGCAAGAGGTGGCAGCGCGTTTGACACCTGCCCTGAATGTAAAGGTAGTGGCCGCGTGCGCTACACCCAAAACACATTTTTTGGCACGACAGTTCACGAGGGTATCTGCAAAAAATGCGGTGGCACAGGCAAAATCGTGCGCGATAAATGCACCAAGTGCAATGGTCGCGGCTATGAAAAAGTTAAGCGCACAATCAACCTTAAAATCCCTGCGGGAATTGACAATGGCCAAGTGCTGCGTATGAGTGGTCAAGGCAATGCACCTGTGCGCGATGGTATCAGCGGCGATTTGAATGTGAAAATCAATGTTTTGCCACACAAAGTGCTGGTGCGCAAAGGCAATGACATCACGCTTGAACTTTGGTTGCCATACACATCACTTCTTTTGGGTGATACCATCACAATCCCAACTATAAGTGGAAAATATGAACTCAAAATCCCTGAACTCACCCAGCCGGGCACAGTTATGCGCCTGAGAAACAAGGGCGCCAAAATCCTTAATCGCGAAGCATTCGGCGATATGCTTGTAACGGTTAAGGCAGAATTTCCAAACAAGCTTGACCGCAAAACCCGCGATGCTTTGGAAAACACCAAAAAATTGTTTGGCGAAAACAATTATCCAAAATATAAAAACCTTAAAAACAAATTTTAATTTTCTTTACTTCATTTAATCTTATTTTCATTTTTTCATATTAAAATCTTTTACTTTCATTTTAAAATTATATTATTTCCTTATTTAAAAAATAAATTTTAAATTATTTTCAATTTATTTATTCATATTTATTAAATTTTTCATAATCAAAAAAATTCCTTTAACATAAAAAAATCACCACCAATTTGGCGGTGATTTTTTAATTTTTAACTTAAATAATATTCATCGGCAAGGACGATAAGGCCTTCAATAATCAAGATTATGCCGCAGATGATGAATATTGCCGCGGTGTTGAAGAACAGCAAGATGCCCGCAATGATTGAAAGCACAGGCAGCACAAGTTGAAGCACCAAAGAAAAGGTGTCTTTGTTTTTCACGCCATCTTTAAACACAAGCCAAATTTGATATGCGCCATAGGCAATCAAAAGCACCGCCAAAACATAAAGCATTATATGCACAACCACCCAGCCCAGCACAATCAGCACCGCGCCAAAGATGATTTTGACAATGCCAGGGGTTTCGTTTTTGTTGATAAGGTCAATCACGCCCAG
>JAFVTB010000165.1 GCA_017503445.1 Clostridia bacterium | reverse complement strand
TCTTCTTTATTAAGATAATGCACGTCATTGGTTGCCACAAGTTTGATGCCAAATTTCTTGGAATATTCAATCAGTTTGACATTCACTTCGCGCTGCTCGGGGATTTGGTGGTCTTGCACTTCCAAATAAAAATCTTCGCCAAACATACTTTTAAGGCGCAAGATATGCTCTTGGGCTTCATCAAAGCGTTTTTCAACAATAAGAGTTGGAATATGCCCTGCAAGGCACGCGGAAAGACAAATAAGCCCTTCGCTGTGCTTTTCAAGTGCATCATAATCAATGCGCGGTTTGTAATAAAAGCCGTCAACCCATGCAATGCTGCTGAGTTTCAAAAGATTGTGATATCCCACGTTGTTTTTTGCAAGCAAAATAAGGTGCGCTTGGTCTGATTTATTATCGCGGCGGGTCAGGTCGTGGCAAATATAAAACTCACACCCAATGATTGGCTTGATTTTGTGCTTAAGGCACTCGCCATAAAAATTCAGCACGCCATACATATTGCCATGATCGGTGATTGCAACTGCACCATCACCGCGTTTGGCAACCTCGGCCACAAGGTCTTTTATCTTTGTTGCACCATCCAAAAGACTGTATTCAGTGTGGACATGCAAGTGTACAAATTTTTTCATAGGCATAGTATAAGCCACCCCAAAAAAAATTGCAAGGCATTTTAAAAATTACCCCCCAAAAAAAATTGCATTATCTTTTTGGTTTGTGATATCATAAAATCAGGGAAAAATGATATGAAGAAAACTTTGAACTTTATTTTGTCAATCTTGATTGTCCTTATCCTTGGCTTTATGGCATATTATGGCCTTGCGGGCGCAATTGCCCTGCCGGTGCCAGACTTCATTGCAAACTTTGCACTTTTTTATGCCATATTTGATATGTTCAGTTTGGAAACTTTTGTGCTTACCCTTCCACTTTTGATTGGCATTATATTTTCAATTTCAACCTTCGCCGAAAAAAACCTGAAGCTTATCTTCCTTGGCATTGAAATTGCCTTTTTGGTTATTATCCTTCTCACCGGCTTTGGGATCATCGCATAAAAAACCGCCACCAAAGGCGGTTTTTTATTGGAGGGGGCGGGGCAGATACTTTGCCCGCAAAGGGCAAAGTATGAGTTTTGCAACGCAAAACTCGCGCGGAGGAAACCCCGCGCCTGCCCCGCCCCACCTTAATTTCGCAAAAAAATAGGTTTAAAAAAATTACAAATACGGCACTCGCTGCAAAAAACACCTTTTTTTTGCTTTACTTATCACCAAAAAACGCGTATAATAAATTATTAAAAGGAAAAAGCAATGAAATGTCCGTTCTGTCAAAACACCGAAAGCAAAGTGCTTGACAGCCGCAGTGCCGATGAATTTAACTCAATCCGCCGCCGCCGCGAATGCCTTGCGTGTGGCAAACGCTTCACCACCTATGAAACCGTTGAATACGCGCCAATTTTGGTGATCAAAACCACAGGCACGCGCCAGCCATTTGACATTGAAAAAATCAAGCGTGGCATCATCAAAGCGTGCGAAAAACGCCCTGTTGGCCTTGCCCAGATTGAAGAAATCTGTCAAGAGATTGAAAAGGACCTTCAAAACTCCCTGCGCCAAGAGGTGCCAAGCCAAGAAATCGGCGAAATGGTGATGCAAAAACTGAAAAACCTTGACAAAGTTGCGTATGTGCGCTTTGCGTCAGTTTATCGCAATTTTACTGACGTCACCAACTTTAAAAACCTTTTGGACGATATGTAATTCCCCGCCCCGCAAAAATTTACGACCGTTTTTTTTCATAATAGCCTTGACATCTTTTCTTCTTTATGCTAAAATCACCAAGTAAAAAAATTTTTTATGTTAATTAAAGGAGAAAGTTAATGAAGGACAGCATTCAACCAAAATACCACGAAGTTACGGTTCAATGCGCGTGCGGAAACACTTTCAAAACTGGCTCTTGTGTTAAAGAAGATGTCATCAAAATTGATATTTGCAACAAATGCCACCCATTTTTCACTGGCAAACAAAAAATTGTTGACACAAGCGGTCGCGTTGAAAGATTCCAAAAACGCCTTGGCCAAAAATAATGGTTTAACAAATGCAATCGCATTTGTTTTTTTATTGCAAATTGCCGCAAAAAGCCCTATAATTTAACCAATGAAACCAAAGAAATTTGAAAAGTTCAAATCCGCCATAAATGCCATTTTGGATTTTCTTGTGCCGCCAAACATAACGTGTATCTATTGTGGGCGTGAGATAGGGATCCCAAACAAATTCAACGCGTGTGATGAATGTTTGAAAAATTTGCCCTTTAACAATCAAAAGATTTGCCGCCTTTGCGGCGCGAAGATTGTTGATGAGGCCGAAATCTGCCTTTCATGCTTTTATTCACCGCCGCCATTTTCGGTTGCCCGCGCACCATTTTTGTATGACTTCCCAATTTCAGGGCTTATTAGCAACCTGAAATTTGAAAACGCCAAGTTCACCGCCGCGCCGCTTGCGCAATTTATGATTGAAACATATCGCCAGCACAATTTTGATGCCGAGGTTGTTATCCCCGTTCCCCTTACGCCCAAACGGCAAAAGGAGCGCAAATACAACCAAGCGGAACTGCTTGCGCAAGAGATTGCCAAGGAATTTGGCCTTGAACTTTTAACCGATGTTGCCGCCCGCAGCAAGCACACTGCGCCACAAGCACGCCTGAATTGGCGCGCAAGGCAAGAAAATATGCGTGGCGCATTCACCCTTTTGGATAAAAGCAAGATTAAGGGCTA
>JAFVTB010000164.1 GCA_017503445.1 Clostridia bacterium | reverse complement strand
TCAAACAGTATCAAAAGCTGTTAGAGTATGACGAGGTAGAGTTGGCGTTTACTCAGGAGGCTTTGGAGGCAATTGCTGACCGTGCAGTGGAGCGTGGACAGTTTGGACTGGAAAGGCATCAGCGCCCAAGAAATCACCACCCGCATTTTGGATAGGGTTGAAAATGGCTCGATCATCTTGTGCCACAACAATTCAGATCACATCCTTGATGCCCTTGTGATGACGCTTGACCGTCTTCTTATGCAGGGATATAAGGTTGTCAGTGTGGGCGAACTTGTGCTTTTTGAGGATTATTCAATAGACCGAAACGGCATACAACACAAAAATTAGGAGAACAAAATATGAAATACGAACTTTTAAACAACAACAAAGTTTTTTTGAATGGGGTTGTGGTTGAAAAACCAACATTTTCCCACGAAACTTATGGCGAGGGCTTTTATGAAGTCAAACTTTCCGTGCCTCGGCTTTCAGAGCATAATGACATCTTGCCCGTAACCGTTTCGGAAAAATTTTTAAAGGATTTTAATCTTGGCCAGCCCGTTGCATTGAAGGGGCAATTCCGCAGCTTTAATAAACTGAATGGCGAAAAAAGCAGTCTTGTGCTGAATGTTTTTGCCCGCGAAATTATCCAGCGCGATGAAACAATGAACCCAAACATTATTGAAATCACCGGCTTTTTGTGCAAGCCGCCTGTTTTCCGCACAACACCTTTTAATCGCGAAATTTGCGACATCTTGGTTGCCGTCAACAGGGCATATAACAAAAGCGATTATCTTCCGTGCATCGCGTGGGGCAGAAATGCAAGATATATCAAAGATGCCCCGGTGGGTAAAAAACTTGAAATCGTTGGCAGAATTCAAAGCCGTGATTATCAAAAGAAACTTGAAAGCGGTGAAGTGATCACCAAAACCGCCTATGAAATCTCAATCAATCGCATAAATATTTTGGAAAATGAAGCCATAAATGTCAATGAAGCAGAATAAAAAAATTTGCCGTGCTTGCGTCCGGCAAAATTTTTTTATCAGAAGCGGAAAAAAATAATATCACAATTTGAGATATGTTCACAAATTTGTTTTTTAATTGTTTACAATGCAAGTGTTAATATACACAAAGTGCCCACAAAGCGCCAAAATTTTGGGTTGGAAAGCCCTGCGCGCGGGCGCTGGGCTTGTGTTGGATATTAACGGATTTTGTTATTAATATACAGGTAAACTTTTTTGTATTGATCGCCGCTTTTCGGCTTTGTTTTTCAATGCAGGGTAAATGCTGCGCTTTTTTGCACATCATTTTTGCCACAAGGTTTGCCGAAAGGAGTTTTTTATGAAAAAATCTCGTGTGTTCACACTTGGTGTGGCGTGTTTTTTCTGCGCCATAACCGCCATTGGTTTTGTGCCGTTTACGCCAACCGGGGGCGCTACCGCCTCGTCCAACAGCGCCAACCTTGCTGGCGCTGCGCAACTCGGCGACAGCGCCCCCGCCCAAGGCCTTATCACTCCCCAAGAAGATGACCCGGTTATTTACACAACCGAAAGTGGGCTTGAGATTAAATATGGAAATTTGTCATTGAAAGATGAGATTATTCCTTCTTTAGAGAGTGGCAACTTAGTGGGATTTCCTTATATTATTACTAACAATGGAACAAGTGACTATATATGGGTAATTATTGGTATAGGTGCTGGAGGAAATGAGGGGCCTGCTGGATTAGCGATAAGCGATGATACAATATCTCCTGACTTGATTGTACATGGTGATATTGTTATTTCTATGATGGGTGAAATTCCCCCAAATTCCGTATTATGTTTGGCAAATGATACTGTTGCTTCTGGTAAAAAAAACAATTCTGTAAATGATACATATAAAGTACCTAGTAATATTGGCATTTCAACCACTTATAAAGATTATAGGTCTACATATGAAGGTACTATGGCGGCAGCGTTGGATGGATATATATCACAATTTGGGTTAAGCGAAATTTCTGATTGTATACAAGAGATGCCACTAGAAACACAGGGTGCAGGTGCTCATACTGGTTTAACCACTACAACATCTTCACATAAAATTTTTACACTAAGTGGTGTTTCAACCGACACGTTTTATTATTTAAATTATCTAACAGCCACGCAGGCAAGTACGGGAGGAAACTGGTGGTTGAGAGGTGCCGATTCAACGACTATAACTACTAACTCAGGTACAACTCGTTATTATTATGGCCAATATGTAAATTCAAGCGGTGACCTCGCAAGCAATAATGTAGGTACTTCATATGGCTATCGCCCGGCATTTTGTTTGCAAATTTAATGAAGCGCCAAACTTTGGCATGAATATTTGTTTTGCTAATAAAAATTGCGCGGCGCTTTTTGCGCCAATGCCGGCGGGGCTTCCCGCTTGCAAGCAAATTTGAATGAAGCCGGCGCATTTGCGCCCTAATGAATAATGAAAAATGAAGCGTTGCCTTTGGCAACATGAAAATTTGCAAGCAAACTTTTTGGGGGGGGTGATGCGCAGGCGGGATGAAAAAGATTTTTTCTAAATAAACATATTCGTTAAGATTTTTGTGGGCTTGGCGGTTCTGCGAAAAAACAAATCCGTTCTCAGTTTTTTTGCCAAACCCACATTTCAAGCAGAACCAAACCTTAGTTACGAAAGATTTTGTTATCAAAATCGCACAGGGCGCTTTTTTCGCGCCCTGTTTTTTTAAAATAATAATCTTTTATTTTTTAAGCAATTTATTTTTTAAATCATTGCATTTGTTGCTTGCGGGGAAAAAAAACCACCAGTTTTGGTGGCTGAAATTATTTTTCAAGTTCATCTTCTTGAATTTTAATAGGAATGTATTTTTCAATAAAGGCATTAATATCTTTAACTGTGCCTTTTTGCGAAATCAGTTGGCGTCCATTTTCATCGGTAACCAAGTGGAAAGTGCAATCATTGATGTTTTGCGCTTTCATTGTGGTTTCAATATCTTTAACACCTGCTTTAAACATATCTTCTTGTGTTGAAGACACCACAAGTGAAGGGTGATTTTCGATGTCAACTTGGAAAATGGTTGGCAAATCGTCATAATCTTGCGCCCTGTATTTTTCTTCGCATGCCTGTTGGAAATTTTTTGCGCCATTGCCGTCAAAGCAATAGTTGCGGAAATCATACACGATTTTGCCGTTTTCATCTTGCACAGTTGCTGCATAGTTTGCAGGTGAAGGCATTGTTGGGATATGGCCATATTCGCATTCGAAATATTGGTTCAACTCCTTAAGGGCATTTTCTGCTTGCGCACGCACAGCATCTGAAGATTTTGGGTCATTCAATTTTTGGGTTGCAATAAGCCATTCGGTGTGTTTTTGTTTGTCTTTCATAACAATTTCGTTGTCTTTTGCATCGAATGGCAGCGCAACAATTTGCTTAATGTATTCTGCATCAGAAAGCTTTTCATTTGGTGCAACAACATCGGTGGTTTGTTTTTGCACTTGCGCCTCAGCCACAGGGGCAGGTTGTTGTGCAACAACGGCCTCAGTGGTTTTTTCGGGATTGATTGTTTTTTCAGGGGTTTTGTCTTTTTGTTTGCCATTTGCCTGTTTTGCGGCTTTTTGTGCGGCAGCTTTGCGTTTAACTTTCCTTGCAATGGCCTTGATTGCAAAGCCGGCAACAACTGCGCCAACCAAGATTGCCGCAGGGATGATCAAAAATGTCCAACTCCAAAGATACATAATTTTTCTCCTTTCTTTGGTTATAAAATAACATATTATACGCAAAATGTCAATACCCCAATTTTTGCCCGCCTTTTTTCATCCACCAATCAAAATTTTTCTTGATTTTTTTATGCGGGGGTGATATAATAACACTAACGCACCAATTTGGGCGGGAAAATGCATTTGCTCCTATGGTCAAGAGGTCAAGACGCCACCCTCTCACGGTGGAATCAGGGGTTCGATTCCCCTTAGGAGTACCATTGCCCCATGCAAAGGGGTCTTGATTTGTTTCCGTAGCTCAGCTGGATAGAGCGTCCCCCTCCTAAGGGGAAGGTCAGGCGTTCGAATCGCCTCGGGAACACCATTTAGCCCCAATATTGGGGTTTTTTAATGTTTTTGATCCCATGCTTGATCATTTATCCAGCAAGGCAAAATACACCTATGATGCGTGGGGAAATCACAAAATCCTTTATCTTGATGGCACAAATTTTGTTGCAATTGATTCAACTTCATGTTATAATTCTTCAGACGACTTATAGCATAAGAACATTTTCAAAAACTACTGCTAAATTACTGGGTTTGCTGTAATTTAAGGAGATATTATGTATATTAAAACTATTTTAGAGCATGATTATAATTATGCTGAATATGTAGTTACCGATGGCAAGAATGATTTAAAATGCATGTGTCTATCTGTTCCTTTATCAAATGGGCAAATTCCTAAAATAGGAATGAAAGTAGAAATGTTATATGCTTTTTCTATAAATAGTATTAAATTAAAAAAAGTTTCAACCTTAAGTAATGAGCCATTCAAAATTCAATCATGTTCGTATTTTGGATATTTTTTACAAGCACAAGTTT
>JAFVTB010000019.1 GCA_017503445.1 Clostridia bacterium | reverse complement strand
TTTCCCTGAACATATCAAGTGCGTTGTTTGAATACGCGCCGTCTGTGCCAAGGGCAACATTTATGCCCTTTTCCACCATTGCATAAAGCGGGGCAATGCCGCTTGCAAGTTTCAGGTTGCTTGAAGAGCAAGAAACCACACTTGCGCCATAGTTTGCCAAAATGTCAAGGTCGTCCTTATCACAATGCACGCAGTGATAAACCGTTGCGCCGCGATCTAAAAAGCCAAAGTCTTCCAAAAGTTCTGGCGGAGTAAGGTCATTATTCTTCACACTGCAATCGCCAACTTCACCAAGTGTTTCACTCAGGTGCGTGGCAACCGGCAGATTGTTTTTCCGTGCAAAAGTAATAAGCGTTTCAAAATTTTCTTCACTTGTTCCGTAAATTGAGTGCGCATAGCACACCGCGCTTTGCCCCGCGCTTTTCACAAGGTCAAGCTGCTTCTCAAGCGGCAGTTCTTCATCTTGACCAACATTTGGAAAGCCAATGCCGATGCGCGCGCGTATGCCGGCGGTTTGATATGCCCGCAAAACAGGCGCAAGGCGCCCATAACATTCTTCCACGCACGTAATACCGCCGCGCACATATTCCATTATCCCAAGAAGCGTTGAATAATAAATTTCTTCATCAGAAAGCGCCTTTTCTTTTGGGATAATTGTTTCAAGCCAATCAGCAAGCGGTTTATCATCGCAAACCCCGCGAAGCACTGTTGCCGGCGTGTGGGCATGTGCGTTCACAAACCCTGCCATAAGCACATTGCCCCCAACATCAATGGTTTCATCCACGGCAATTTTGGGCATCTTTGTGCCCACATGGGTGATGATGCCGTCTTGCACCAGCACGCTTCCAAAAATCACCTTGCCGCCCGTGATGATATTTGCATTTTCAAAAAGATAATTCATGCTTGACCTTCCCTTTAATGTGTATTATTATATATCAAAAGGAGCAAAGTTGCAAATGAAAGACAAAATTATTCTTCATGTTGATGCAAACAGCTTCTATGCCTCGGTGGAATGTGCGCGCCACGCTGAACTTTCGGATAAGCCCGTGGCCGTCAGCGGCAATCCCAAAAAACGCAATGGCATAATCTTGGCAAAGAACGAACTTGCCAAAAAAGCGGGCGTTAAAACAGGCGAGGCCATTTGGCAAGCCAAAGACAAATGCCCAAATTTGGTGTGCATATATCCCGATATGGCTCTTTACGAAAATTATTCTGCCCGAATGCACAAAATTTTTGAAAAATACACGCATTTGATTGAGGGCATGGGGCTTGATGAATGTTGGCTGGATATCACCGAAACCGCCCACCTTTTTGGGGGTGTAGAGGCCGTTGCCACCGCCATACGCAAGGAAATCCGCGAAACCTTGGGCATCACCGTTTCCGTGGGCATAAGTTTTTGCAAACTTTTTGCCAAACTTGGAAGCGACCTTAAAAAACCCGATGCCCAAACCATTATTTCAAGGGAAAATTTTAAGGAAATTGTCTATCCCTTGCCCATTGATGCAATTATTGGCATTGGGCCAAGAATGAAAAAAAATCTTAACAAAATGAATGTGTTCACGCTGGGGGATCTTCTTGAAGTGCCGGCGTATATCCTGAAAAACCGCTTCAGCGTTGTGTATTACGAACTTCGCAAAAAACTTTTGGGGTTTGATAATGACCCCGTTGCAAGCATATATGACGCCGCGCCGCCCAAAAGCGTGGGCAATGGCACAACCACCCTTGTGGATATCTTCACGCGCGAAGAAATCCGCGAAACATTGGTGTTTTTGGCGGAAAAAATTTCTTCCCGTATGTGCAAAAAAGGGCTTTATGCCAATGCCATGGCCGTGACAATCAAAAATGTCAACCTGAAAAACGCGCACGCCAGCCGCACATTGCCCGAATCCATAAACAGCGCAAAGGATATCGTGAAATATGCCATGCAAATTATTGAGCAGTTTTGGAAATTTGATGAAAAAATAAGGGCAATTCGCATATCCTGCACCAATTTGACAAATGGCAACTGCACCCAACTTTCCATTTTTCAAAGCATTGCCGAAAAAAAATCCGCCCTTAACACCGCCCTTGATGAAATCCGCGCCAAATATGGCAAAGAAAGCATCAAGCCCGCCAATATGCTTTCAACCAAACTCACCCGCGATACAT
>JAFVTB010000163.1 GCA_017503445.1 Clostridia bacterium | reverse complement strand
CAGAGCCAGCTCCTTTCATAGTTGCAATAATAACAGGAATCCACCACGATAGCGGAATGGGTTAAGAGTTGCAATTTGTTTATTAACAGGGTCTGAGGAATTATAGCATACATTTGAGTTGATTGCAACAAAATTTGTGCCATCAACTAAATTGTGTTTTCAACAAAATTTGCGGGTGCAAACGCGCAAATTGCTTGATTATTTCTGCCAAAGTTAATATAATATTTCTATGCTTTATTTTCTTTTTTCCTCGGGGGCAACGGGGATAACTTTGGTTGCATTGATTTTGGCATATGTGATTGCCATTTGTTTTTCAATGGGCGCGCACGAATATGCCCACGCGCGCACAGCGTTTGCATTTGGCGATGACACCGCCGCGATGCAGGGAAGAATGACGCTTAACCCCCTTGCGCATGTAAGCGGGCTTGGTTTGGTTTCGTTCATTTTGTTTGGGTTTGGTTGGGCAAAGCCCGTGCCAATCAACCCCGGCAAATTCAGAAGTTATCGCAAAGGCGCAACTTGGGTGGCACTTAGCGGTGTTTTGACAAACCTTGCGCTGGCGTTTATCTTCAGCGCGCTTACATTTTTTGTGGCGCCACTACTTTGGGGAGTTGACAATGTTTTTTGCCACTTCTTGGGATATTTGATTGAATATATGTTCCTGATCAACCTTGTGCTTGCGGTGTTCAACCTTTTGCCTGTGCCACCGCTTGATGGGTTTAATCTTTTGTCAATCTGGACAAAGTATGGCAACAAGTTTGTGAATTTTATGTCACAGTATGGTATGTTTTTCCTTATCTTGTTCATCTTGCCAATTTTTGGCGGAAGTTCAATCCTAAGTTTATTCTATAGCCATGTGGGCACAGTGTTTTTGTGGTTTTGGGGGTTATTTTTATGACAGAAGAAAACGAAACAATATATACAGATGACGCGTATCTTTACAAACTTGAAAATTTTGAAGGGCCGCTGGATCTTTTGTTGGAAATCATCAAGAAAAACAAACTTGATATTGAAGATGTGCGCCTTGCGGATATCACGGGGCAATATTTGCAGTATATCCGCGATGTGGAAAATTTGGATATGGAAAAAGCGGCAGAGTTCATTTTGATGGCATCAACGCTGATAGAGATTAAATCAAAAGCCCTTATGCCTCGCCTTGATGAGACACCGCAAGATGAAGAAGTTGACAGCGAAGAAATGCTTAAGCGCCGCATAAAGGAATATCAACTTTTCAAGGAAACCGCTGAAAAACTTAAACCTTTTGAAAATGTCAATCATTTCTATAAAAAACCCGACAACAAAGTTGGCAACCCAAGGTTTATCTTGAAGGATATGGCGCTTGACAACCTTCTTGATGCGTTTGTGAAACTTATGACAAAGGTTGACCGCGAGATTGCCCAAGAAGAACCAAAAAAGATTGCCAAAGACCGCTTTACCGTTGCCGAAAAGATCGCCAGCACAAAGGTGCTTCTTTTGGAAAAGAAAAACGTGGATTTTGAAGAACTTTTTGAAAACGGGCAAACCCGAAGCGAACTTATCAACGTGTTTATGGCACTTTTGGAACTTTTGAAAATGCAGTTTGCAAAAATTGAACAAACAGGCCTTTTTGGCAAGATAAAAATCTTCCTTAACGAAGAAAACGAGGTGAAAGATGAGTGAATTAAGTGAAATTATCAAAGCCACACTTTTTGTTGCAGGTGAAGCCATTGAAAAACCATTTATGGCAGAAAAACTTAATGTGTCAGAAAAAGCCCTGCAAAAGGCCATTGATGAACTTAAAGGTGAAATGGGCGAATCATCGGGCATTCAAATTGTGGAATTTAAAAACAAAGTGCAACTGCGATCAAAGGCCGAATTTGCCGATCAAATTGCCGAAGTTTTGAACCCAATCCGTGAAAAGGCACTCACCAAAGCCGCCCTTGAAACCTTAGCGATTATTGCCTATAAACAGCCAATCACGCGCCTTGAAATTGAAGATATCCGCCGCACAGGCAGCGATTATGCGGTGAATATTTTGCTTGAGCATAAGCTTATTGATGTTGTGGGAAGAAAAGATGCCGTTGGCAAGCCGCTTTTGTATGGCACAACGGAAGAGTTTTTGAAGCGTTTTGGTCTTAATGATGTCAATGGGCTTCCTGCCTATGAAGAACTTTTGGAGCGCATTGCGCTTATCCGCCAAGAAGACAACAATGGTGAAGGGCTTTATTATGAATATAAGCTTGAAGAT
>JAFVTB010000162.1 GCA_017503445.1 Clostridia bacterium | reverse complement strand
GCTGCAATTTTATAAATGCCAACGTTTTTAACGGAAGTAACTGCGTTTTCGCCACCATCTTTTGTAACCACAAGGCGCATATCAAGATTTGATTTAAGGCTGTCATCAACATCAGTTTTCACTTCAATCAAATCATATTCTTCCACATCATCAAACACTTTTGTTGAAGGGAACTCTTCACCATTAAGCAAAAATTCAATATTGAAAACTGCTTTTTTAATTGTCAGTGTTGCAGTGGCAGTGTAATTTTCAAAGTTATTATCACTTGTCACCACAACCGTAACACGATATATGCCCGCATTTATTGGTAAAGCATTTGAGATTGGCAAACCATTTTGTGTGTAGGTGTATTGAATATCCGCCACGCCATTAAGGGTATTTGAAATTTCTTCGCCATTATATGTTGCCACAATCTTATGTGTTTCACCATTAAACACCTCAACCTTGTTTTTAAACACGAAATTGTGTTTTGCCTTTGTGATTTCAACTTTTGATGCGGCATCAAGATTAAGGGCATAGTTTGTAAGCGCCGATGACGCAGCCTGCGATTCAAACGCAAGATTTGCACCCATATATGTGCCAACATCGCTTGAATTTGTTTTCAAAAGGAATGTGATATATTCGTTTGCGGCGGTTTTTTGCTGATGCTTCACGCTGTATTGGGTGCCATCATAAACCTTTGTGCCTGTTGCCAAAAGGGAAACATTAAGTGGCAAAATTTTGCCTTTAACTGCCTCATTTACAATGTAATAGTTTTCAGCAAGTTCACCGCCAAAATTGATAAGGCGCAAGTTTTGAATTTCAATTGGGGCAACTTCACCACCCACAATTAAAACATCTTTTTGGGCAAACACACCTTCAACTTTCAGTTGTCCTTTCAGCACATTGACAAATTTTTCTTGTCCAAAGCCCACTTTGCCATCATAGGTTTTATCAAAGATGCCATCGGCAAGTGTGATTGGTTTTGGCAAAATCACAACTTCTGCTGTAAAATTGCCGACATTGATAACTTGCTGTTGGCCATTATCGGCGGTTATGGTTGCCGAAAATGAATATATGCCGCTTTGGGAAACATTGAAAAGGCCTTCTTGCTCACCTTGCACAATTGGTTGCCAAACGCCAAACTGGCTTTGCTTGAACCAAAACGTTTCAATTGTAAAGCCCGGCAAAGTGAACGCATATTCCACCGAAACCGCATTGGCATTATATATTTTTTCATAAACGCCATCTTCAAGGGGTTGAATTTGTCCATTATCCTTCACCACGATTGAAAGATTTTGACTTAAATCCTTCAGCACCCATTTTGCATAGATATCTTGCGCGCCTGTTGTTTGCCAAACCTGTTGCACTTTGTGATTAAATGTTTCATCAAAATACCAACCGTCAAGGGTGAAGCCTTCTGCTGGCGTAACTGGGCTTGGGGCATTAAAGGTTTGATTATAAACCTGCTTCATCACCACATCTTGCACGCCATCAATGTTATAATGCGCAGTCACTAAGCTTTCGTTGGTTACATAAACTTGAATATCAATTTTATCATCTTTAACAAAACTTCTGTCAAGGGTGAATGTTATGGTTGTTTCAGAAATGTCATAGTTTGCAGGGTTTATGATTTCGCCATTAACACGAAGTTGATAAAGTCCAAAGCCAAAGCGATAATCATATGAAAGTGAAAATGTTTTGCCAAAGTTTTCATCACTGTCTTCAAGATAATTGATAATCACACCTTGGCCGCGGCGCTGAGAGTCATCTTCAAACCCTTCATAAACCATATTGTAAACCAAAAAGTTTGTTTCTGGGGTTGTGCGGAAAATTTCTTCCATATAAATTGCATCAATCACACGAAGATACACACCTGCGGTTACGGGGATATAACCTGTATCTTCCCTTATTTCACAACTTCCCGTAAAGTTGACCTTATAGTTTGACAAAATATCAAAACCATCTTGCGTTGTGTCGCCATTTATAAGCCTTGAAATTTTAAGGTTGTATGCTGGCGGATTATAGGCATCGTAAACTGCTGGGGTTGACATTGTGATTGTGCCAGAGATTGTGTGAAGATCCAATATAAGCCCTGTTACATTTGATTCTGTGATGCCCAAAGTTGTTGGTCCGTAATAAATCATTGAACGTTCAAGATAGATATTAAGAACCTTGTGCTGGATATTGATAAAGCGATCGTCATCTGCAACAACAGGCGTGTTTGGCGTGTAAACCATACCACCTTCAATTTCAATATGGCAAACATATGTGCCTGATTGATTTGCGCTTCTTATTTGCTAGATTGAAATTGTTTTGCCATCAACAATTTGCGTGGCAATATAGAAATCTGAAATATCATCAAGCATATCGCCATTGCCATTGAAATAAATGTTTCTGTGGAAATCATATTTGCCGACAACATCGCCATTTGGATCAATCCATGTAAAAATGTATGGAATTTCAGCATTAAAGTTATTCAACTCCGCCTGCAAAACCTGTTGCAATTTACCATTATAGAAAAGTTCTGTAGACTGGCAATAATTGACAATCATATCAATATTTGCATAATCATACACCGCATAAAGCGTGATTGGCGCTTGCCAAATTGCAGGGTCTTCCGCAAAAACAAAATCATTGATTGTGATGTTTATAACATTGTCATACTGATCGTAATCATATGTTATGAAATCAACGCCGCTGCGGTCTGGCATTGTGTTGTATGCCACAAGTTTAAACCCAATTTTTGTGGCATAAGGCACACCACTTGAAAGCATATCTGTTTTTATTGAATTTTCATCTTTGCAAGTGTAATTATCAAAATTGTAATACACAAATGCCTGCACTTTGCCATCAACACCCGGGCTGACATATTCATTTTGATATGTACCCGTATTTGTTTCGGCATCAAAAACCAAGTTCATTTGATAATACGTGGTTTCAAGACGAATCGTGATTTCTTCAAGTGGCATAATGAAATAAATCGTTACGCCATCTGCAAGGCAGCCAAATCCGCTTTCTGTGATTTCTGCTGGCGCACCATCAACAAAGAATTTCAGGGCAACCTGT
>JAFVTB010000161.1 GCA_017503445.1 Clostridia bacterium | reverse complement strand
TGAAGTGTTTCAAGGTCAGGCAGCACCTCACCTTTTTCCCAGCGTGAGATTGCCTTGTCTGAATAATTAAGTTTTTTGCCCAATTCAACTTGGGTTAATCTATTTTGTTTTCGGATATCCACCAAGTTTTTTGAAACAATTTCTCTTAAATTTTCCATAAGTTCATTATAATTCAAAATTGCCTTTAAATCAAGAAATTTTATGTGCAAAATGTTTCAATTCTCGCTGTGGTAGAGTTAAAATCCACTTTTCCCCGCGTAAGTATATTTAAAAAAAGGCAATTCTTTTGGTTAAATTTGGCTTTAGGTGTAAAATTTATGCATTCATTCAAAGGAGAAGAATATGAACGAAATTAAATATTATGACCTTAATCCATCACAAGAGGTAAGCCGTCTTCAAACAAAATATACGCTTTTTAAGCGCGTTATAAATATTTTGTTTTCAACCACAAGTGATAAACCTCTTGACTGGGAACTAATGGAAAAGGCCTATAACAAAATTGTTGAGCGTAACGACTGTTTGCGCATAAGGTTTGTTAAAAAAGACAAAAAACTTATGCAATATTTTGAAAAACAACCGCCAAAAGCCACTGTGCCTGTGTTAACTTTTAAGACCAAAGAAGAACAAGATGCTTTCGTAAACCAAAAGCGCAAAAAAGCCATCAAATATATGAAAGGCATTGTTATTGAACCTTATTTTATCAATACATACGATGGCAAACATATGATTTTCTTCAAGGTTTGTCATATGGTTTTGGATATCTACGGCATCAATTTTATGGTGAAGGATTTGTTTGAGGTTTATAATGCAATGAAGGAAGGCAAAGAGTTGCCACCTGCACCTGAATCTTTTGAGGAAGTTGTTATTAAAGACCTTGAACGCAAGAAAAATGAAGAACGCCATGAAGAACAAGCAGCTTTCTTCCAAAAAATCCTTAACGAAAACCCAGAACCTTATTATGTTGGAATTCATGGGCCCAAAAATGAAATTTGGCAAAATCAACGCAAAAAAGATAAGCGCGCAATGAAAATGTTTTTTATAAACAACGACACTTGGGGCTATGAAAAACCAATCAGTAAAGAAATTATGGATAAGGTTGTTGCCGCTTGCCAAGCGCAAAAACTCACCATCACAAACTTTATGTTCTATGCCTGCTCAATCGCCGCATCGCGCGTGAATGGAAATGTTTCAAATATGCTTCCGCTTCAACTTTGCAATTGCCGCGGCAGCGCAGTTGAAAAATCTTGCGCAGGCACAAAAGTGCAAAGCGTGGGTGTTTACACCACGGTTGATGACAAAAAATCATTTGCAGAGCAAATTCAAGATTTTTCCGTTAATCAAACCAAACTTTATCGCCGCTTGAACTTCTCAGACCAAGAATTTGAAATGATGCTTCATAAAACATACCGCAGTTCAATGCTTGAAACTTACTATTCTTTGACATTTTCATTCATTCCATATCGCAAGATTGATGGCATCACATTCAATATCTACACCAACGGCAAGGGGGCATTGCCATGCTATTTGGCGCTGCTGTATGATGTTGATGGTGGCGATGTGCGTATGTGTTATGATGCCCAAACAAAAATTATCACAGAAGAAGATGTTGATACTTTCCACAATGCATATTGCAATGTTTTGACGCAGCTTGCAGAAAATCCGAATATGTTGATTAAGGATTTGAAGATATAATAAAAAACTTGCGAAAGCAAGTTTTTTGATAAAATAAATTATTTTTTTATAAAAAATATTATTTTTTTTATTTTTTTGTTTAAATTTATTTTTTTATAATATTTTTTTGATGACAGGATTCATTTTTGCGCCATGTATTTCATAAAATATTATTGCTTGGCAAAACGCCCCAGAACTCTTTACTTTTTATTCAAGATATGTTATACTTTGCCAAACAGGAGAAAAAATGAATATAAAAAGATTTGGCCAAGGAAACAATCTGTTGTGGAAAGACCGCAAGCGTTGGGCGGGCCTGCCCCTTTCGTTCACAAGATATTTCTTGATTGAAAAGCCAGACCAATGGGTGAAGTTTTTCACCTCTATCGGGCTTTTCAACACCACTGATGAAGAACTTTATTTGTTCCGCGTGTTTGATATAACCGTTGAACAAACATTTATGAACAAAATCTTCAACGAGGGCACAATCATTTTGCACGTCAACGATGAAAGTGCCAACAAAATTGAAATTAAACGCGTTTTGAATCCGTTCAAGGTTAAGGAAATGATTTCCGATTATGTTGAGTTTGAACGCCGCCGCCGCGGTATGGCAGTTGCAGAGTTCCACTCTTAATCTTTCAGGCGAAATGCCTGATTTTTTTATGTCTGCACACTTTTGCAAAATCGGCCTATTATGAATATAGGGGGTTTTGGATTTGTACGAGTGGCTGATGTCAATTCCAGTGGTTTGGGTTGCGCTGATTGTTGGGCTTGTGTGTCTTTTGGGCACAAGCTTGGGCGCGGCATCAGTTTTGTTTTGCAAAAATTTGGGCAAAAAATGGGTGTCGGCGCTGCTGGCGTTCGCGGGCGGGATAATGCTGGCATCTTCGTTTTTCAGTTTGATTTTGCCTGCGTTGGAATTTTGCGGCGGTGTGATGTGGAAAGAAGTGGTTTTTGTTGTGCTGGGCTTTTTGGCGGGGGCGATGTTTATTGTGCTGACAAATATTTGCTTTGATAAAAAATTTGCCGCGCGCACTGGTGAAAAAAATCAGCGCCGGCGCACAATGATGATTGTTTCTTCAATCACGCTTCACAATATTCCCGAGGGTATGGCAATTGGTGTTGCGGTTGGCGGGGCGATTGCCGCGGGTAGTGTGGTGCTTTTGGTTGCGGCGGTGGTTTTGGCGATTGGTATCGCAATCCAAAATGTGCCAGAGGGCGCAAGCGTTGCGCTTTCCCTAAGGTGTGAGGGCATCAGCCCCCGCAAATCCTTTTGGGCGGGCGTTGCCAGCGGTGTGGTGGAGCCAATCTTCGCCGCCCTTGCATCACTTTTAACAATGCTTGTTGCGGGTGTTTTGCCAATCTTCCTTGCCTTTTCGGCGGGTGCAATGATGCTGGTTGCCATAACCGAACTTATCCCCGAATCCTTGGAAGACAGCAAACTGCTTTCCGTCATCTTCCTTGCCCTTGGCTTCACCCTTATGGCCCTTTTGGATATTATCCTTTAAAAAAGAAAAAATTTCCGCCGGATCGGTAGAGAGGCGGAAAGGTTATAATTTGCTGCCTTCGTATATGATGTCCAAAATATGGTTGAAATAGCGGTTTGGAAGGTTTGATATGGCAAGGGCGGTGGTTTTTTGGGTGAGGTATTTGCCTTGTGCTTGCATTGTGTCGGAAAGTTTATAGAAACAGATTTTTGACAAACTGCCGAAGTGGCTGTTTGCAGAGATTGGTTTTTGAAATTCCACTTCTGCAATAATATTCAACATTGGGAACAGGTGGACGATTGAATCGCACATTTCATCTTCATGGTGCTTGTTTGGGCGAAAGCCCTGAGCAAATACAAACTGCAAAAATTTTTGTGGGTTGATCATCATGCCAACAAAGCGATTAACCGTTGTGGCGGTGATGGCGTGGTCGGTGGTTGAAAATCTTGCGGGTTCAAATTGATCAAAAGTTGGGGTTGGAAAATAATTCATAATGCGGTCAAATTTAAAATCGCAGTCCAGCGGGTGAATAATGCCAATTGAAATTTCTGCGTCAAGATCAGGATTGTTTTCAAAAATGGTTCTGCCAACAATAAATTCAATATCTGTGCCTTTAATGATAAACGCGTTGTAAAGGCGTCCGCCGCGATATTCGCCAAACACAAGGTTTTGCGCAAGTTTGTTATAAATTTTGTTTTGCAAAAACATCTTGCGGAAGATTGGAAGTGCATAAGTTTTGCCCGCGATGAACGCGCCATAAAGGCGATCGCGCTGGATGTCAAATTCGCCGATTGAAAACTCGCTTGGCACAAGCATATCTTTGATGTCTTCCTTATGCAAATTTTGGGTGGTAGAGATTGTGTCAATAAGTTTTGGCAGTTCTTCCTTTATCGCCTCTTGATGTTCGTCAATGCTTTCTTTAATAAAGTCTATTATTTCAACCTTTCGGCTGTAGATAAGCGCATAAATCAAATATTTGGCTTCTTTGGTGCGGTCAGAGTTCAAAAAGCTGCTGAGCAGGTTAAATGTTTGGTCAAGTGCAGTGGTGGGTGAAAGTAGTGCATACATTCGCACGCACCATTTTGCTTGCAAGATGTCGCCTTTTTGCACAAGAGCATCAAAAAGTTTTTGCACAAAGTTTTGAAGTTCTTCCTTCACAAAAATATTTTCAAGCATTTTCAATTTGTAAAGGTGTAAAAGATTTTTCTCTTCTTTGAAAAGATAGATAATAAAGCTGAACACAACATCGTTTGCTTCCACGCCGCCCACAGTGTACAGGGGTGTTTTATCAAACGGCACGCCC
>JAFVTB010000160.1 GCA_017503445.1 Clostridia bacterium | reverse complement strand
GCTTTCCGCCAAAATTTGTTCTGGGGAAGCGATGCCGATTTGGATTGCGCCGATATTATTTAATTCAAACATATTTCACCTTCTTATTTTGGAGTTGTTATCTTTTTGCATTAAAGATTTATTTCTAAATCCTTGGATTTTCTCTTTTTGAGAAAAGATTTAAGCTTTGAAAATTTGGGTTTTTGCTCTGCGTATACAATTTTCTCTACAACAATAACATTATTCTGTTGCGCTTCTTTGTCGTATAAAATTTTTCTTGTTGCATACTCAACCACTTTGATCAATGGTTCTGGAATTGATTGATTTTCAATGTTTTCTTTTATCTTAAGAAATTCTTCATAAGAAACTCTACAGCCACCATTAAAGTTTCTTCTCATATTCCCTCCTAGTCAAAATCGTCAAAGTCTTCAAACAAGTCATCAGAGCCGAATTCTTCCATAGGCACAACATCGTTGTGTTCTTCTGGGGTTTCTTGTTCAAAGTTGATGTCAACATCTTTAAGGTCTAAATCTCCAGGAGTTATAGTTGTGTTGGTTGGCAAGTCGTATTCATCATTATTAAGTTCTTTAAGTGCAATTTCTTGGTTATCTTCGGTCAAGATTTTTACATCAAGCGCAAGGGCTTGGAATTCCTTGACAAGAACCTTAAATGATTCTGGGATACCAGGTTCGCCAAATGGTTGGCCTTTGATGATTGCTTCAAAAGTTCTGGTGCGGCCGGTTACATCATCTGATTTAACAGTAAGCACTTCTTGAAGAAGATGCGCTGCGCCATACGCTTCCAAAGCCCAAAGTTCCATTTCACCAAGACGCTGGCCACCAAACATTGCCTTACCGCCAAGTGGTTGTTGCGTTACAAGTGAATATGGACCAGTTGAACGGGCGTGAATTTTGTTGTCAACCATGTGGTCAAGCTTTAACATATATTTATAGCCAACAGTGATTGGGTGTTCAAATGGAAGACCTGTGCGGCCATCAAACAGTTGCATTTTGCCGTTTGCAGGGAAGCCATTTGCAATCAAAAGTTGTTGAATGCCATGTGCATCTGCGCCATCAAACACAGGGGTTGCAACCTTCCAGCCAAGTGATTTTGCCACAAGCCCCAAATGCACTTCAAGAACTTGGCCAACATTCATACGCGATGGAATACCAAGCGGGTTCAACACGATGTCAAGCGGTTGACCGTTTGAAAGATAAGGCATATCTGCTTCAGACAAAATTCTTGAAACAACACCTTTGTTTCCGTGGCGGCCTGCCATTTTATCACCCACAGAAAGTTTTCTGCGTTGTGCGATGAACACTTTAACACTCATCAAAACGCCTGGTTCAAGTTCATCTTTATTTTTTCTTGAGAACACTTGGGTGTCCACAACCACACCGCCACTGCCGTGTTGCACGCGAAGTGATGTATCGCGAACTTCGTGCGCCTTTTCACCAAAGATTGCACGAAGAAGGCGTTTTTCTGGGGTAAGTTCGGTTTCGCCTTTTGGCGTCACCTTGCCCACAAGGATATCGCCTGGGCGAACTTCTGCACCAACGCGAACAATGCCGTTTTCATCAAGGTTTTTAAGGGCATCTTCGCCAAGGTTTGGAATATCGCGGGTGATTTCTTCATCGCCAAGTTTGGTTGTGCGGCATTTGATTTCTTCAACCTTTAATGTGATTGAAGTATAGATATCTTCTTTTGCAATGCGTTCACTGATAAGGATAGCATCTTCATAGTTGTAACCTTCCCAGTTCATATATCCAACAAGCACGTTTTTGCCAAGGGCAAGTTCACCATTTTCGGTTGAATAGCCATCTGCAAGCACATCACCTGCTTTGATTTTTTGTCCGTGTTTTACGATTGGTTTTTGGTTAAGGCAAGTGTCAGCGTTGGTTTTTTCAAACTTTGTAAGATAATAAATTTCTTCACCATCTTTGGTGTCAAGTTTGATATAAGAAGAACTTACATAAGACACCACGCCATCTGATTTTGCTTTCAAAAGTGCGCCACAATCATAGGCGATTTTGTGTTCCATACCTGTGCCGACAATTGGGGCTTCTGGGCGAAGAAGTGGAACGGCCTGACGCTGCATGTTTGCGCCCATAAGTGCGCGGGCAGAGTTATCATTGTTGAGGAATGGAATCAGTGATGTTGCAGCAGAAATGAATTGTTTTGCAGAAACATCCATAAAGTCAACCATGTGGGCTGGCACTTCAACAATGCTGTTTTGGTGGCGGCACACAACGCGTTCGTTGACAAATTTGTTGTCTTCGGTGAGTGGTTCAACCGCTTGGCAGATATATGCAGTGTCTTCAATATCAGCCATATAGTAATTAAATGTGTTTTCAACCGCGCCGGTTTGTTTGTTGACTGGGCGATATGGGGTTTCAATGAAACCATAATCATTGATTTTGGCATATGATGTGAAGCTGTTGATAAGACCAATGCTTTGACCTTCTGGGGTTTCAATAGCACAAATGCGGCCATAGTGAGTGTAATGCACGTCACGAACATCGGCACTTGCGCGTTCTTTCTTCACACCGCCAGGGCCAACAGCACTCATTTTGCGCTTTTGGGTGAGGGTTGAAAGACAGTTGATTTGGTCCATAAGTAGTGAAAGTTGTGATGATGCAATGAAATCTTTAAGGGCCTTGTTGATTGGGCGTGGATTGACGATTTCTTTTGGAGTGATCCCCACAAGTTCTTTGCCTTGCAAGGTTTCTTTGATTGCGATTGCAAGTTTATTCACACCGCTGCGGAAAGCATTACCAATAAGTTCCCCAACTGTGGCAATGCGGCGGTTTGAAAGGTGATCGATATTATCGATTTGGCCAATGCCTTCCAAAAGGTCAAGATAATAACTGATGCTTGCCAAAATATCATCCATTGTAAGGGTTGTGATGATAAGGTTTTTGGCGTTGTCAGCAATTGCCTTTTTGATTTGGGCATCGGTTTTGTTTTCTTTCAAGATTTGGGCAAGAACAGGATAATAAACATCTTCGTTGATGCCAAGTTCTTCTTCATTGCAAGGATAAACATCTGAAAGCTTCACGCGTTTGTTGCCGCGCATAAGATGTTTTTTGCCATTTGCAAGCACCCAAACTTCGTTGATACCGGCATTGCGGATTGCGTTTGCTTTTTCTTCGGTGATAACTTCATTTTTCTTCACCAAAATTTCGCCATCTTCATTTGAAATGCTTGCGGCCGCAGTTTGGCCAATGATGCGGGTGGCGATGTTGAGTTTGCGGTTGAATTTATAGCGGCCAACACGCGCAAGGTTATAATATTGATCAGCAAAGAAGAACAAGTTGAGATAGTTTCTTGTGCTTTCCGCGCTTGGCACTTCGCTTGGGCGGGTTTTGCGTGCAACTTCCAAAAGGGATTCTTCTTGGGTGACTTGTGGTTCTTTTTCAAGCACATTCTTGATATAACTGTTGTCACCGAACACCCTGAGAATATCCTTATTGGTCAAGCCAAAGCACTTAAGGAACACGCCGATTGTCACTTTGCTTGAACGATCCAAAACGATTTTGATGATATCGTTTGCACCTTGTTCAAGTTCAAGCCACATACCACGGGTTGGGATAAGTTGCCCCTTAAGTGAAGAAATATCGCGGGTTTCTTGGGTGAAATACACACTTGGGCTG
>JAFVTB010000159.1 GCA_017503445.1 Clostridia bacterium | reverse complement strand
TTTTCGGCAACAAATAATTATTTTTATTTTTTTATTATAAATTTAATTATATGCTTGTATATTTACAAATTTAAAAAAATATGTTATAATAAGCTCAGGTGGCTTATGAAAAAAATTGAATTGCCTCTTATCTTTGGGCCAAGAATTGTTACAATGAAAAATGCAAATCAGTCTTTTGCTGATTTTTTGCAAGTTGTGCAAAGTGTTGTCAATGGTCAACGAATATTTGTTTCAAAGCAAATTTTTACAGAGGTGTGGGATTATTGTGTTAAGCGCGATTGCGAAGTCAATCCAGTTGCCTGTAAAAAAGACTTGTTGATTTATTCTTTTGAAAGCAAGTCACCAAAATCGCCGATGCATTTTGTGTTTTTTGTTACTCCTAATGTGAAACCGAAACAGCAAATTGAATTAATTAAAGCAAAATATTCTCGATTAAATTTTGAAGGCGGGTATAATACGTTTGGTGAAAAATTTTATTTCCAGCGTCCATCTGAAAAAAAGAACGAGTTTGAAAAATAACGCTCATTTCTTGATTTTATGACAAAAAATGTTTATAATGAAAAGGGGTAAAAACTTATGAGCAGATTTTTTTGTGACACCAACAGTGATTTGTGGTATACAATCGCCGATGAACTTGGCGTGGATGTGATCAGTATGCCTTATTCGCTTGATGGGGAAGAACGCGGCTATGACCTTGGTCGCAACACCGATTTTGTTGATTATTATTATCGTCTTGCAAATGGCGCAGATGCCAAAACGCAGGCGCTTAATATGCAGAATTACATAGATTATTTTGAGCCGGTTTTGCAGGCGGGTGAAGACATCATTTATGTCCACTTTTCAAGAAAACTCAGCGGCACTTTCACTCAAATGGATAGTGCAATTTCATATCTTAAAGAGAAATATCCAGATCGCAAAATCACCACTGTTGACACAAAAATGATTTCGCTTGGTGAAGGGCTTATGGTTTATGAAGCTGCAAAGCTTTGGAAAAACGGTGCAACTGATGAAGAAATTGTGAAGTTTGTGGAAGAAAATATAAACAATTATGCGCTTTATTTCACGGTGAAAGACCTTACACAACTTAAACGCGGCGGCCGGCTTTCTGCGGTAAGTTTTGTGGCTGGCACACTTTTAAACATTAAGCCGATTATTCACGTTGATGAAGAGGGCGCACTGAATAAATGCGAAACCGTTAAAGGCGTAAAAGCCGGGCTTCGCACATTGGCGGACAAGGTGAAACTTTTGGGCGACGATGTGTATAATCATATGATTATCATCGCACATGCCGATGCACCAGATTTTGCCCAAGAAATCAAAGCGCAACTTATTCATCAATTTGGCGAAAATTTGAACATCTTTGTGCAATATATTGGCCCAACGGTGGCGGCACATTGTGGCGCAGGTGCTGTTGGCATTGCATTTCACAGTAAATCACGCTAAAGAATCCTTTTGGATTTTTTTTTATTTATTTCATATATAAAAATATGATGTTTTCAAAAATGATTTTTTGTGGTAAAACCTTAAAGAAAAATTTTGATGCTTTGCCCACAAAAAATGTTTGTGCAATGGTGAAGGCCAACGCTTATGGCATGGGGCTTAAACGCGTTTGCAAAACCCTTTTGGGCAAGGCAAAATTTTTTGGCGTTGCCACACTTGAAGAAGCCCTTTCAATAAGAAAATTCGATAAGCAAACCCCCGTGCTTTTGGTGGGTGTTTGTCCCGATTTTGCTTTGGCGGCAGCAAACAATATCAGTGTTACAGTTGAAAATGAAAATCAATTTTTTCAAATTCAAAAACTTAAAATTCCTGCAATAAAAATTCACATAAAAATCAACACAGGTATGAATCGTTTTGGCTTTAACAATAAAAAACAATTAAAAAAAATATTAAATAAAATCAAAAAAAATAAAAAGATTGTTTTTGAAGGTTTTTACACGCATTTTTATGCAACGGAAAATAAAAAAACAACCCTTGCAGAGCTTCAAAAGTTTGAAAAATTTGTGGATTTAATTCCCCAAAATTGTCAGCCAATAATCCATATCGGTGGTGGCGGCGTTTTGGATGCGCTTGAATTTGACCAATACAAAAATTATATGGTGCGCGTTGGGCTAAAACTTTATGAAAACGTGGTGAAAATCAAAAGCCAAATTATCAAAATTTTTGATGTACGTCGCCGGGAAAGTGTGGGCTATTCGGGCGCGTTTGTTGCAAAGAAAAAAACGCGTGTTGGCATTGTGCCGCTTGGATATGCCGATGGCATAAATCGCGCGCTTGGCGGGCGGGGATATGTGCGCATTTCGGGTAAGCTTTGCAAAATTATTGGCAATGTGTGTATGGATTGCTTTTTTGTGGATATCACGCGCGTGGCTTGCAATGTGGGCGATGAAGTTTTGGTTTTTGATGATGTCGCGGATTGGGCAAAGATTGCCCAAACAATCCCATATGAAATTTTGACAAATCTTAATTTTGCCAGAATGGAAATTGTGGAAAAATAAGCATTTACTTTTGCAAGTTTTTTTGATAAAATAAACCTATGAGAATTGTTGCAGGAAAATTTCGCGCAAAAAAACTTGCGCCCCCAACACATAACATTCGCCCAACACTTGATAAGGTGAAGCAGGCGCTTTTTACGCGCTTGCAATTTGATATTGAAGGCGCGGTGGTTTTGGATTTGTTTTCGGGAAGTGGCGCATTGGGGATTGAGGCGATCAGCCGCGGCGCAAGGCAAGTGATTTTTTGCGATGTTGATGAAAAAAGCGTTGCCCTTACAAAGAAAAATCTTTCGGGCTTGAAAATTGATGCTGGTCAAGAAGTGCGCGTTTTCAAAACCGATTTTTTGGCGTTTTTGCGCGGGGCAAGAACCCAATTTAATATCATCATTCTTGATCCGCCTTATGAAAAAAATTTCTATGTTCCCGCGCTTGAAATCATCGCGCAAAAAAAACTGCTTGCGCCTGATGGAGTGATTGTTTGCGAACGCCTTCGCGCCCAAGAAATCCCCCAAGATTTTTTTGCGCTTGATGCCACAAAAAATTATGGCACAGTTGCACTGGATTACCTTGTGTGGAAAGATGAAAATTGTGGAAAAGTGGATAACTTCTGTGGATAAAAAATTGGCTGCTATAAAAAATTTAATAAAAAAAAGCCAGAAATTTTCTGGCTTTTTTATGCAATAAGAAACCATCTTTTTTTGATCAATTCTTTTCAATGCCGAAATCCAAAAATTTGTCCACAATGTTTTTGATGTTGTTGTGGATGCGCGCGGGGTTGCGCAAATGCCCATCTTCGGCGCAGTTAACCACCGTCCAGTTTTCCATTTCGGCAAACTGGTGGCACATTTTGTGTGCGGTTTGAAGGTGTGAAAGGTCATCTTCATGCACATCTTTTTCGCCGCCATTTTTTTGATAGTCGCGCTGATGCATAAGCGTCAAACTTGTTTCAAGCGGCATTGAAAGGCAAATCACCAAATCGGGCTTTGGCAGTTTCAAACTGTTATATTGAAAATTTTTCAGGGTGTTGGCAAAGCGAACTTGCTCCACCTGCGAAGGCAAGCGGCCTGCTTGGTGGATAAGGTTGCTTTCGGTATAGCGATCCAAAAGCAAAATCCCGCCATTATTCAAAAATTCTTCGTGCCCCAGCATTGTTGCCATAAAATCCACCAAAAACAAACTTGAAACCTGCATTGGGTTAAGCGCCTTCACATCTTTTGCAAGGCGGCCTTGAAGATATTCTTTCACAAGTGTGCTTGATGGCGCGTTGTAGTTCGGGAAACTTTGCATACGCACCGGCAATCCCTTTTCTTTCAAGTGTTGAAACAAAAGTTTGGTTTGTGTTTCTTTGCCTGTGCCATCAATGCCTGTAATAACAATGATTTTTCCTTTCATAAAAACCTCTTAACTTCTTTATAACATTTCTTTCAAATCTTTGTCAAATGTTGAAAATAAAAAACATTTGGTCAATTTGCGCCAAAATTCGCCAAAAGGGGACATTAAGAAACATTTTCACCTATGCCAAAAATTTTCTTATTTTGGTGTTATTTGTTATACTTGCATTGTCTTTGGAGATTTATATGAAGAACGAAAAAAGCTTGAAACTTCTTGCCAAAATTGCCAAGAAGCGTTTAAAAAATCAAAATGAAACTGCGCTTCCAAGCCGAAAGGAAGCCCTTGAAAGCGATGAAGAAAAAAAGATTGCCGATAAGATTTTGAATATGCTTAAAAGCAACTATGACACCCCCGCGCCGCTTATGGAACTGATTGACCAAAAGAAGTTTAATCACCTTTCACCGCTTGAGCGCGAGATTTACATATTTGAACTTATTGAAAAATATCACTACTATAAAGATTGGTATGATAACAAGAAAGACAGTTTGGTGATATAAAAAAAGCCCATATGGGCGTTTTTTATTTTATTTCATCTTGAAATCTTTGTTCGTCAATAATTGTGATGCCAAGGGCGCGGGC
>JAFVTB010000158.1 GCA_017503445.1 Clostridia bacterium | reverse complement strand
CCAAAACTTTACAAAAGACGCAGTTCAAAAAGTGGCATTCGCGCTTGCAAAAACCCACAAAAGTGAAGGGATAATCCCTTTGGGCTTTGATAATCGTTTTATGGGCTGTCATTTTGCAAAATGGGTGGCCGAAGTGCTTGTGGCGTATGGGTTTAAGGTGAAATTTTTTGAAGCGCCTGTGCCATCGCCGCTGATCGCGTTTGAAACCGCACAAAACCCTTTTGGCATAATCATCACCGCAAGCCATAATCCATATTATTACAGCGGCATCAAACTTTTCAAAACGGGCGGGCGGGAATTCACCGCCGAAGAAAATTTGCGCCTTGAAAAGATTGCAAACCGCGCAAAAAAAATTAAAAAAATTGATTTTGATGTTGCAAAAAAATCAAAGCAAATTGTTTGCACAAAATCTTTAAGCGCCTATCAAAACGCGGTGCTTAAAAATGTGGACAAGGCGGCTTTGCAAGCCTTGCAAAAACCTTTCATTGCCAATGCAATGGGCGGAAGCAGCGCAAACTGCCTTAACGATTTGCTTTCAAAACTTGGGGCAAATGCAAAGGTCATCAATGCCGATGTCAACCCCAATTTTGGCTTTGGCTTGCCCGCGCCATATCGCTGTAATTTGGGCGACCAAGTGGCGCAGATAAAGGCGCAAAAAGCTGCCTTTGGATTCGCTTTGGATGGCGATGGCGACCGCGTGAGTTTCCTTGATGAAAATGGAAAATTTTATGACTGCAATTATATTTCCGCGCTGGTTTATGACCATCTTTGTCAAAATGGCAAGCCTTGCGATTTCGTTAAAAACTGCGCAATGACAGGGCTGATTGATAAAATCGCCGCCGCGCACAATCAAAAGGTGATTATCGCCAAAACAGGATTTAAGCACACCGCACAAAAAATGCTTGAAAACCCAAATGCCTTTTTGGGTGCGGAAAGCAACGGGATTGCTTTTGCAAATCATTTGCTTTTCAAAGATGGCGTTTTTGCGGGACTGAAAATCGCGGGCATAATCGCCCAAAACCAAAAGCCGCTTTCAAAACAGATTGCCGCATTGAAAAAGAAATATAATTACCCTTGCGAAGTGCTGGAGTTCGCATATCCGCACACCGATGCCCAGCGCGCCTTTATTCAAAAAACCCTTTTTGAAGAAAAACGCCTGCCAAAATCACTTGGGCTGAATGTGGAAAATGTTTCTTATGATGATGGGCTGAAAATCACCTATGAAAATGGCTATTGGGGCGTGCTGCGCTTCAGTGGCAATGAAAATGTTATTCGCCTTTTTGCAGAAATGCCAACGCACGAAATGGCAGAAAAAATGATTGCAGAATATGAAAAACTTATCCGCCTTAAAACCCGCCAAGAATAATAAAAAAATGATACCGCGCGTATCATTTTTTTAATTGAAATCAAAGATATCGTTTGGGGTGATTTCCAAAAGTTTGCAAATGTTGCAAATTTGTTGATAATTTAATTCAAACACGCCATTTTCAAAGCGGCTGTATTGCTGTTGGGTCATAAAAAAAATTTTTGCCACTTGCGCTTGTGTTAGGCCCTTGATTTTTCGCGCCTGTTTGATATTCTCGCCAACAATTTTTGCAATTTCCATATATAATTATATCCCCAAAAAGTAAAAAAATATCTTGACATACATCACTTTGTGGTGTAAAATAAAGTCGTAAAAGGAGAAAAAAAGATATGTTTTGTAAAAAATGTGGCAAAGAAATCAATGATGAAGCAGTTGTTTGCGTGCATTG
>JAFVTB010000157.1 GCA_017503445.1 Clostridia bacterium | reverse complement strand
TATGATATCGTCATTGGCCTTGAAATTCACGCCGAACTCAACACCAAAACAAAGGTTTTTTGCGGGTGTAAGAACGAGTTTGGCAGTGAGCCAAACACCAACTGTTGCCCAGTGTGCGTGGGGCTGCCGGGCGCGCTGCCTGTGCTTAACAAAAAGGCGGTTGAACTGACAATTAAGGCCGGACTTGCGCTGGGCTGCGAAATCAATGACCTTGCGGTTTTTGAACGCAAAAACTATTTTTATCCGGACCTTTCAAAGGCATATCAAATTTCCCAACTTGTGCGCCCGCTTTGCCTTGGCGGCGGCATTGAACTTGAAAGTGGCAAGTTTGTCCGCTTAAATCGCATTCATTTGGAAGAAGATGCCGGCAAGCTTATCCACAAAAAGGCAACAATAGGCACACTTGTGGATTATAACCGCGGTGGCATTCCGCTTATGGAAATGGTAACCGAGCCCGATATCTCAAGCGCTGATGAAGCCATTGAATTTTTGATGAATCTGCGCCGCACGCTGATTTATGCTGGCATTGCAAATTGCAAAATGGAAGAAGGCGGTATGCGCTGCGATGTCAACCTTTCAATCAAGGAAAAGGGCAGTGATGTTCTTGGCACACGCACCGAAATGAAAAACCTTAACAGTTTCAAAATGGTGAAACGCGCCATTGAATATGAAGCCAAACGCCAAATTGAAGCCCTTAAAAATGGCGAAAAAATCGTGCAACAAACCCGTAAATGGGACGATAATAAAGGCAAGTCTTTTCCAATGCGCAGCAAGGAAAACTCAAATGATTATCGCTATTTCCCGGACCCCGATTTGCTTTCAATTGAGATTGCGCGTGAAGATGTTGAAGAAATTCGCGCCACAATTCCACCCCTTGCGCAAGACCGCAAAAAAGTCTATGTGGAAAAATATAATTTGCCTGAATATGATGCAAAAATTTTGACCAACGAAAAATTTGTTTCTGATTATTTTGAAAAGGCGCTGTCGATTTTGAATATGCCAAAACAAATTTCAAACTGGATTATGACGGAAGTTCTTCGCGAACTGAAAGATCACGAAACCGAAGATTTGGAACAAATCATCACCGCACAAAACCTTGTGGCAATCATCAAGGCGGTGGAAGATGGCAAAATTTCCCGCCCAAACAGCAAGGCACTTTTTGAAATTATCGTTCAAAAAACCTTGGCGGGCGAAAATGTGGCTGCACTTGATGTGGCAAAAGATGCGGGCATGCTTGGCGGCTTTGATGATGCCGCGCTTGAAAACGCAATCAATGAAGTGCTGGTGGAATTCGCCGATGCAATGAAAGATTTTGAAAAATCTCCAGACAAAGTGATCCGCTTCTATATGGGCAAGGTTATGCAAAAATCAAAAGGCCTTGCAAACCCACAAAAAACTATGCAATCAATGTCAAATAAATTAAATAAACAATAAAAAATTTCGCCAACTGGCGGATTTTTTTAATTTATCAATAAAAAAAACAAAACTGCATTTGTTTGAGTAATAAATTAGCCAAGAACAACGAAAGCTTTTTATTCAATAAGATTTTGGTGGTTAGGCAAAGAAAAAAGGTTCCCCAT
>JAFVTB010000156.1 GCA_017503445.1 Clostridia bacterium | reverse complement strand
TATGTAGATATCCGCAAGGAAGAAGATGTGCAAAACCTTTTTGAGATTGCCACAAAAACTTTTGGGCATATTGATGTGCTTGTCAACAACGCGGGAATCGCGTTCACAAAACTTATCATCGATTGCCAGCCCGCGGATTTTGACAACCTTTTTGCAACAAATCTTAGGGGCAATTTTATGCTGACAAAACTTGTGATTCCACAAATGCTTTCGCATGAATGGGGGCGCATCATCAACATCAGTTCAATTTGGGGGCAAACAGGCGGCGCGATGGAAGCAATATATTCTGCCACCAAGGGTGCAATCATTGCTTTTTCAAAAGCCCTTGCCAAAGAATATGCCCTTTCAAACATCACCGTAAACACCATTGCACCTGGGGTGATCGACACTGATATGATAAGAAGTGTGCACACCGATGAAGAAATTGATGCCTTGCGCCAATATATTCCTATGGAAAAAATTGCCCAACCTGAAGAAATTGCAAATATGGCGCTTTTCTTGGCTTCAGACAAATCATCATACATCACCGGCCAAGTTTTGGGCATCAACGGCGGATTATACATTTAAAAAAAACGGAAAATTCTTCCGTTTTTTTATTTTTTTATTAAAAAATTATTTCTTTTTATTTTTTTTAATATTTATTGCCTTAATATCTGTAAAGCAACTTACAATAATCGTGCCTTGAAGCGGCAAACCAATAAGAAAAATAAGATAAAGGTTAAGCGGCAACCATTGCAAATATACGCACCCAAGAAACGACCACGACAACAGCGAGCCCAGCACAATCTTCACCACTTTATTGTTCCACTTTCTGCAAAAAATCAAGGTGTAAAGGCAAGAAAGTGGAATGCCCCACAAAAATAATTGCCAAGGCGCAAACCCCTTAAAGGTTTGTATGTATACAAACACAATCGCAACAATCGTCCACACCACGCAAAGCGAAAGAATATGCATCAAAACATCATTTTTTGATGGGCGGTTTGTGGCATTTTGCTTTTCTTCTTCATCGTGTTGTTCAATTAAATAAGATGTTGACACCCCATAAACCTTGGCAATGGTTTCAAGTGTTTCAACATCGGGTAAAACCTCACCGTTTTCCCAGCGCGATATGGCCTTATCAGAATAATTGATTTTCTTTGCTAAATCAGTTTGTTTCAGGTTATTGCGCTTTCGTAAGGTGATAAGATTTTGCGCGATTATTTCTCTAATGCTCATATTCAAATTATAACATTCAACGCCATAAAAAGCAACAAAAATGCTTAATTCTCGCGTTGCGGGAATGAAATTTCGAGCATTCCCGCAATTTAACGCACAACGAGAGAATTCTCCCGCCATTCCCATTGTTTTTTGCGCGCAATTTTTATATAATATCAGTGTCAATTATCATTAAAGATATTGAGCAAAGGAGAAATTTTATATGCAAAGATATGAAACCGAAAGAGAAAGAAACAAAGATTTTTTGTTAAAAGACGGCGACTATGTCAGCACAAAGGATGTGCTTGAACGCATTGCCAAAATTATCCCAGATAAAAAAATTTTGGCCGAGCTTGACGCAAATCAAAACATCATCTATCACACCTCAAAGGACGTCAAAAATGATGTGGATGCAATCGGCGAAGGGCTTATCAGCATAGGGCTTGAAGGCAAACATATTGCAATCGCCGCAGAAAACAGCTATCTTTATGTGATGTGCGACCTTGCCATCGCGGGTGGCGTGGGTGTGGTGACACCAATTGATAAAGATGCACCTGCAGACCTTATGGCAACACTTTTAAACAAATGCGATGCCGATGCAATCATAATCTCTGCACATCTTGCAGATAAGGTCAAGGCAGCAAAAGCAAATTGCCCAAAACTTAAAACAATTATCACTATTGACCAAAAAATTGAAGGTCTTGAAAACTTGCAAGAACTTATGGCCAAAGGCCGCGTGCTTGCTGAAAAGGGATACTATCGCAACAAAGAACTTGACCTTGATACACCTGCAAAACTTTTGTTCACCTCTGGCACCACGGGCGCAAATAAGGGTGTTATCCTTACGCAAAACAACCTTGCCGCAAACATTATGAACTGCATGGAAATGAAATGCGAAGAAGACGAACTGAATACATCAATGAGTGTGCTTCCTATGCACCACGCCACAGAAATCAACACACATATTTTCATTCGCATCGCGTGCGGTCGCCTGACATATATCAACGACAATATGAAAAACATGATGACCAATATGCGCATATTTAAGCCACATGTCATCACAATTGTGCCAATGATTGCCAACGCGTTTTACAAAACCATTTGGATGAATGTGCGCAAAATGGGCATGGAAATGCAACTTAAACAAGCCATTTTGATGAGCAACAATCTTCGCCAAAACGGCATAGATAAAACCCACGAAATTTTCAAAGATGTGCTTGCACCATTTGGTGGCAACCTTCGCCAAATTGTTTGTGGTGGCGCAATGCTTAACCCCGAAGTTGTGAAGGGTTTTAATGATTTTGGCGTATTCATTGTCAATGGTTATGGCATCACAGAATGCGGCCCATTGATTTCAATGAACACCGAAACAATGACGGAACCTTATTCGGTTGGGCGCCCAAATGCAGTGCTTGAGGTTAAATTAATTGACCAAAACGCCGACGGAATTGGCGAACTTTGCGTGAAAGGCAAAAGCGTTTCTAAGGGCTATTATAAAGACCCTGAGGCCACCGCAAAAGTGTTTGATAAGGACGGATTCTTCCACACTGGCGATATGGCACGCATTGATGAACAAGGCCGCATCTTCCTTGCTGGTCGCCAAAAGAATTTGATTGTGCTTGCAAATGGCAAAAACATTTATCCCGAAGAACTTGAACATGAAATCAGCATTCGCCTGCCGTATGTGAAAGAAAATGTAGTTTATATGGCAGAGTTTGAAAACGCTTGCGGCAAATTGCAAGAAGGCATCTGCGCAGGCGTGGTTGTGGAAGAAGAAATGCTTTCAAACCTTGAAAAAATCAAAGAAGATTTCCGCGCACTGAACCGTGAACTTCCAAACCACAAAAAAATTGCATACATACTTTTACAAACACAAGAATATGAAAAAACATCAAGCAAAAAAATTAAGCGCACCACAATTATGGATCGCCACAATACAAAAACGGGCTTGATGATCTAAGGAGGAAACAAATGGATGAACTTAAGGAAATCATAAGCGAACATGCAGGCATTCCCGCTTGCCAAATCGATGATAATATGAGCTTGCAAACCGACCTTGGCATCGATTCTTTCAGCTTGATTTGCATGCTTGAAGCCATTGAGGACACCTTTCACATTTCAATCAACGAAAGTGATATCGCCCAATTCCAAACACTTCAAGATGTACACAACTTTATTTGCAAAAAACAAAATTTAATTTAAAAATTATTCCTTTTATTTTTATTTATAAAAAATCCGCATTTTTGCGGACTTTTTTTTGCGGGTGCCCCGCAGGCATAGAAAAAACACCTTGATAAAAGGTGTTTTTTTTAACGGATTTTGTTTAATAAAGATTTTGTAACTAATTCTCTTATGTCACTGCCTTGTTTTTTATATCACCCCCTTTAAAGAATTACAAAATTCTTTAAAAGAGGTTATATAAGTTTCATAACAAATACGGGCCGAACACCTTTCGCATAAGGACCATAAAAAGAATTTGCGCCAGTACTATTTTCGTTACTAAAACTTCCATCAGCAAAGACAAGATGTACCCATGAACTATTTGATGAATGCCCTGATCTTGTCCACCATGCCCCAGATGAACCGCGTTGTGTTTGATTTAAATATGTTGATGCGTTAAAATTTTCTCCCCTACTTGCCAAAGGAAATAAATATGCGCCGTAAGTATTTGTTGTTGATACACCATAATTAGTTAGATCTTGTGGCATTATAAGTTTTTTCTGTATATCTGTAAAATGCAATTCACTTTCAAACAAAGATTTCATTTTGTTTTTTACAGCAGAACCATCATAATTATTGCCGCCAGCTGCTGAACATATAGGGTTTTCACTTATTACAAGTACTTCTCCAGGGTCTAGTTCAGTATCAATTTTATCACTTGTCGCTTCTGAAGTAGAAAATACAAGTGGCGTTCCTCCAGCAATATCGTCAGAAAAAATATTGTCGTTATATAACGCTAAGCCGCAAGATGTCTCACATTCAAATGAATTGTTTAACCAGGATATTATTGGATAATAATTTGCATTTCCAATTGCATGCCATGCAATTGAATTTGTTTGCGATATTGCAAAATCCTTTGAATGTCTTCCAATAATCACCCAATTAATAGGTTCGTCTACACCATCATTATTGGTGTCATAACTGCCCATTGTGAAATAAGTGTAGCCGGCAAGATTTGTGTTTGTGAGTGCATTGGCATATTTGATTTCAAGGCCATAGTCGGTTGTGAAAACAACGGGATCATTATCTTGAGGGTTTATAAGTCCATTTTGCGCATTATTTGCGTTTTGCGGGGTGGGTTGAGAAAATTTTTGGGTATGCGCATTTTTTGCGCAGGAAGTGTCGTTTAAATGGCTATAAACGCCCCCCCCCCCCCCGAGGTGGCAGCCAGCGCTCCAAACGCGGTTAC
>JAFVTB010000155.1 GCA_017503445.1 Clostridia bacterium | reverse complement strand
GCTTTCGGGTAAGCAAGTGGCGTTTTTATGCCCAACAACCGTTTTGGCGCAGCAGCATTATCAAACTTGCCAAAAACGCTTTGCGGGCTTTATGGTGAAAACCGCGCGGTTTAATCGCCTTATGACAAAAAGTGAAGAAGCCAATGTGCTTGCGGGGCTTGCCGATGGCACGATTGATGTTGTTTGTGGCACGCACAAACTGCTTTCAAACAAGGTGGCTTTCAAAAACCTTTCGCTTTTGGTGCTTGATGAAGAACAGCGCTTTGGTGTTGAAGACAAAGAAAAAATCAAAAACCTGAAAAACAACATTGATGTGCTTTCACTTTCGGCAACGCCAATCCCAAGAACACTTCATATGAGCCTGACCGGTATTCGCGATATCAGTATTATTGACACCCCGCCGCGCCAGCGTCTTCCCGTGCAAACTTTTGTAACGGAATTTGATGAAGGGCTTATCCAGCGCGCCATTGAAACCGAACTTGCCCGCGATGGCCAAGTTTTGATTATATATAACAACATTGAAAAAATCTTTGATTTTGCCGCGAAGATAAAAAATCTTGCCCCAAACGCAAAAATTGGTGTGGCGCATGGGCGGCTTTCCCAAAAAGTTTTGGAAGACACAATAATCAAACTTTATGCAAAAGAATATCAAATTTTGGTCAGCACAACCCTTATTGAAAACGGCATTGATTTGCCAAGTGCAAACACCCTTATCGTGATTGATGCGGATAAACTTGGGCTTTCGCAAGCATATCAAATTCGTGGCCGCGTTGGCAGGGGGGATAAACCCGCGTTTGCCTATTTTCTTATCAAAGAAGGCAAACAGGTCAGCGAAAATGCCTATCGCCGCCTTTCCGCCCTTATGGAAAACACTTCGCTTGGCAGTGGCCTTAAGATTGCAATGGCCGATTTGGATATTCGCGGTGCGGGCAATGTTTTGGGCAAACAGCAAAGCGGGAATATGATGAAAGTGGGCTATGACCTTTATTATAAACTTTTAAATGTTGCGCTTAAAGAACTTAAAGGTGAAAAGGTTGTGGCGCTTCGCGATGTGAAAATCATCATCGCCCTTGATGCGTATGTTCCAGAGTGGTTTGTTGAAAGTGAAGATGACCGCCTGAAACTTATCACCGAAATCAGTGCGCTTGAAAGCCAAAAATCCGCCCAAGAATTTTTGCACAACCTTGAAAGCACGCTTGGTAAAGTGCCAAACGAGGTGCAGAACCTTGCAAAAATTTCTGTGCTTAAAAACCTTTGCCAAAAGGTGGGCGCAAGGCAAGTGCAAGTTAATGAAGATGGCTTTAAACTTTATTTTTATGAAAAAAATGATTTAATTTTTTCGCAAAAGGCAACAATATTGCAAAACTTGAACCACCTTTTGGCTGATTTGGAAAAGCAAATACCCCAAAACAGTTGATTTTTGCGTGCTTGTGTTGTAAAATTATAAGACTTTAAGGAGAAATAATGAAAAAAAGACTTTCCCTGGTGCTTGTTTCTGTGCTTGGCGTAACCACACTTTTAAGTGGTTGCAACTTGTTCCAAATGGATAAAAGGGCATACTATGAGCAGCCTGTTGCAACGGTTTCATACACCGCCGAAAACAATTCTTCAGAAAAAATCGTGATCACGAAGGAAGACCTTATGCAGGCGTATTCGCGCTATGGGCAAACATTGCAACAAAACGGATATTCTGGCAAGGACCTTGTGGATTATATCGTTGACCTTTTGATTGACCAAAAAATCGTTTATAACGAAGTTCAGGCGCTTATTGATGCTGGGCAAATCAACCTTCAAAACAATGACCACAATGAAATTTGGGAAACAACCTATAACAATATGCTGGGGCTTTTGCAAGATTATGAAGCCGATGTGATTGAAGATTGGAAGATTCCAGAACCTGATGCCCCAGAAGATGATGCCGAAGAAAAAACCGAATATAAGGCATATCAACCAAAAGCACAAATCGTTAAGGTTGGCGAAG
>JAFVTB010000154.1 GCA_017503445.1 Clostridia bacterium | reverse complement strand
GTAATCAAAAAGGGTAACAATAGATAAAATAATAATCATATTTGATATATAATTGAGGCGAGGTGAGAAAATGAAAAAAATAAACGTAACCGTTTTTGGTGATTCGATTGCAAAAGGATTGCTTTTGAAAAACGGCCGCCCAACATATTTAAAAACTAGTGCCGTGGAAATTGTGGCAGACCACTTTGGCATTAAAATTGACAACAAGTCAACTTTTGGCCAAACAATCACAAGATTCACAGAAAAAAAATTGGTGGAAGAATATCTGAGTTCCTTAAGGAAAAAAGATCGCAACATTGTGGTGTTTTGCATTGGTGGAAATGATAGTGATTATGATTGGAAAGCCATTGACGCTGCACCTGAAAAGCTTCACACTTGTAAAACGCCGCTGGATGAATTTTCAAAATTATATCTTTCTGCGATAGAAAAATTAAAAAAGAAAAAAGTTAAAGTTTATATTTGTGCTTTACCGGTGGTTCATGTCAAATCTTTTTTTCAAAACTATGTTTGCAGTTTAGCAAATTGTGAAAATATTATGAAATTTTTGGAAAACGACACATCGATTATTGCCCGTCAACAAGAGGTTTTTAATAACCGCCTTCGCGAGATTGCCCATGAAACTAAAACGACATTTTTGGATATTCGGACGCCATTTTTGAATGTTAAAAATCTTGAAAAAGTGTATGCTGATGATGGTTTGCACCCAAACGAAGCGGGCCAGAAGTTAATTGCAGAAACAATTATTAATTTTTTTGAGAATCAAAATAATTAAATCAAAAAGTTGCAAAAATCTTGCGGATATTGTAGAATAAAACTATCAGAGGGGGAATTATGTTAGATTGGCTTGGGTTATCGCCCGCAATGACGCAAGTTTTTGGAATTGCACTTATCGTGATTGGCGCTTCGATTTTGCTGTGCCTTGGTTTATATTTTTTGGGTAAGCACAAGGCAACACAGGGAAATGCTGAAGCAAAAAAAATTAAGGTTTCAAAAGAAAAACCAAAAAATCAAACTATCGCGCAAGAAAAAGATGAACAGCCGGTCAAGGCAGAATCTGAAAAACCAATTGATGTTAAAGAACCTATTGATGCGGATGTAAGGCCTGAAGAGGTTAAAGAAGAACCACAAAAAAAATCAACAAAGAAAGCAGGAAACCAAAAGCAACCTGCATCAAAATCAACAACCTCCGTTAAAAATAAAATAACTCCAGCGCCGGCAGCAGTTAAAAAAGCGCACCAAACTAAAAAAACAAATTCAAATTCAAAAAAAACAAATAGAAAAAAGAAATCTTCAAACAATAAGAAGAAATGATTGCCAGTTTTGTGGCAATTTTTTTATTTAAAAATATTGCAAAAAACGCTTTTGTGTGTTATGCTTAACCCATAAGATATCAAATTTGCAATTGATGCAAAATGAAATTTTGATATAGCAGAGTTGAATTATGAGATTTTTAAAAAATAACCTTACGCAGCAGGTGGTGCCTGCGGATTTTTTGGCAGAAGCAAGCCAAAAATTTGATATGTCTCCTAAGATTATGGAGCAAATAATTTTGCGCGGGAATGACACAATCGAAAAGATTGAGCATTTTTTATCGCCTTCAACTGCATCGTTTTTGAATCCATTTGATCTTATGGGGATGCCAGAGCTTGTTAAGCGCCTTGAAAAAGCCAAAGAAACAAACGAAACAGTTTTGATTTTTGGCGATTATGATGTCGATGGAATCAGTGCCACAGCAATAATGTTGAAATCATTGAAATTATATGGCATTTCAGCAAGATATTTTTTGCCAAACCGATATGTTGATGGCTATGGCCTGACAATTGATGTCTTGAAAAAAATTAAACGCCTGTATAATCCAAGTCTTATCGTCACGGTGGATTGCGGAATTTCTTGTCATGCAGAAGTTGAGTTTGCCAAAAGCATTGGAATTGAAATCATTGTAACTGATCATCATGAAATTCCCGATAAACTTCCGCAAACGGTGGTGATCAATGCAAAGCTTCCAAATCAAAAATACACCTTTAATGGTTTGTGTGGCACAGGTGTGGCATATAAAATTGCAAGTGCCCTTTTGGGCAACGCGGCAGAAGTGTTTATGCCGATTGCTGCCCTTGCAACGATTGCAGACATTGTGCCTTTGGTTGATGAAAATCGCGCTTTGGTGCATTTTGGACTTAAAAAATTGGATCTTCTGCCAATTGGCCTTAAAATGCTTTTCAAAACTTTGGGGGTGAAAATTGGCAATTGCACGGCAACTGATATTTCCTTTAAGGTTGCGCCAAAACTGAATGCATCTGGCCGTATGGGTGATGCACAAGACAGTTTGAAGCTTTATTTAAGTGAAGATGTTGCCGAATGTCAGGCGTTGATTGCCAAAATTTTGAAGCATAATGACAACCGCAAAGATTTGTGTGCCGTGGTTGAAAATGATTGCATGAACATTTTAAACAAGGTGAATTTGACGGCACCGTCAATCATATTGTGTTCCAAAGATTGGGATCATGGTATTTTGGGGATTATTTGCAGTAAACTTGTTGGTGAATTTCATCGCCCGGTGTTTTTATTTTCAGAACATAATGGTGAGATGAAAGGGTCAGCACGCAGTATTCCGGGTGTGAATATACATAAACTTCTTTGCAATATGCATGAAATTTTGGAGGTTTTTGGCGGCCATCCAGTTGCTGCAGGTTTGACGATTAAATCTGAAAATTTTGATGAATTCGTCAGCCGCGTGAATGCCTATTTGATCGAAAATTATCCGCCGGAAGTGTTTGTGCCAAGTTTTTCTTATGATATTGAGGTGACAAGCAGCGAACTTGATCAAAAGTTTTTACGCGATTTGCAGCGCCTTGAACCTTGTGGCTGTGAAAACGAAACGCCAAAACTTTTTTTGAATGCCACAAAATTTGATTTCACGCCTATGCGAAATTTCTACAATCATTGTAACATTGTTGTGGATGGCAAGGTCAATCTTGTTCATTTTGATGCTTTGAAAAATTATGCAAAAATGAAATATGCCACCCAAATTGGCATAATTTTCGAATTGCAAGTTGGTTTTCGTTCAACTCCGCGTGGGGTGGTGAAGGCGATTGATTGCAATCTTGAACACATTGAAAATATTGGTAAAATGGATATCATTCCATATCTTGAGCAAATTAAATTTTATCCGCAAGCCACAAAACCGCGATACACCGTTTTTTCTGATTTAAAAACCTTGCCAATCACAGATCATTTTGGCACGGCAATTGTTATAAATTCAGAAGCAAGTTTTTCAACCTTTGTTAAAAATTTTCCGATGGATAACATTATTAAAACAGATATTTGTTCTGGAACTGAAAATTCCGGGCTCAACACACTGTTTTTGTTTCCACAAAGTATTGAATTTGCAAAATTTTATAAAAAGATTATTTTTCTTGACCCCGTAATTGATTTGTCTTACATCACAAAAATCAATCAAGTTTCTTCTGCACAAGTTTTTTTGCCGGCTGATAAACCATTTTTTAAATATTTTGAAACCATCAATTCGTCTCGGGAAAATTTTGGTGCAATTTATCGCGATCTTGCAAAAACAAAAGCAAAATTTTCCAGTATTTTAGAACTTTACACAAAAGTTCGCGGCAAAAAGGAAACACTTTATAATTTCAAGGATTTTTATGCTGCACTTTGCGTGTTTGAAGAACTGAAATTGGTGTCAATTAATCGTGCAAAATGCCCTTATGATATAAAAATTCACACAAATTTGAAAACAGAACTTGGAAAATCAAAATATTATCAACGTCTTCAAGGTGGTGCGGTGTGATGGGGCGTCCTTGGGGCGTACTGACGGGGGTTCGTCCAACAAAAAAAGCCAGAAAGTTGCTTTCGCAGGGTATTTCTTACGCAAATTTGCCTAAAATTTTGCGGAAGGAATATAAGCTTCACAAGCCAAAAATTAATTTGCTGCTTGCAACTATGCAAAATCAAGAGATTGTTCAATGCGAAAGTCTTGTGGATTTTTATGTCAATATTCCTATTTGCCCAACACGGTGCAGTTATTGCAGTTTTATTTCTGCAGAACTGAAATATGTTGAGAAGATTTTGCCTGATTATCTTGATGTTTTAGTGCAAGAGATTCATGATGCGAAGGAAATTATTGCCCAAAACAACCTGAAAGTGCGCAGTGTCTATGTTGGCGGCGGCACGCCAACAGTGCTTTCTGCAACGCAGCTTGAGCAAATTTTAATGGAACTTGATTTTGGCAAAGTTGAATTTACTGTGGAATGCGGTCGCCCTGACACCATCACAAAAGAAAAACTTTTGGTGCTGAAAAAATATGGCGTTTCGCGCATTTCAATCAATCCACAAACATTTTCGGAAAAAACTTTGCAAAAGATCCAGCGCAAACACACTGTTCAAGATGTGTTTGATGCGTTTGCGCTTGCAAAATCCATGGGCTTTTCAATCAATATGGATTTGATTGCCGGTTTTGAAGGTGAAAATTTTGCAACTTTTAAAAAATCACTGGGTAAAGCAATGGATCTTAAGCCGGATAACCTGACGGTGCACACACTTTCAATCAAGCGTGGCTCTTGCCTACAGGGGCAAAGGGTGACCAATAAAACCGTTTCAAAAATGGTGAATTTTGCCAGCAAAAAACTTTTGCGCGCAGGTTATGTGCCTTATTATCTTTATCGTCAAAAAAATCAACTGGGCAACCTTGAAAACATTGGTTACACTCGCCCCGGCAAACAGTGCATTTTCAATGTGGACAGTATGGAAGAAACAGTTTCAATCATGGCGTGCGGTGCAAACGCAATTTCCAAAATGGTTGATCACAAAAACCAAAAAATCACCCGCGCTGCAAATGCAAAATTTTTGCCCGATTATATAAACCGTATTAAAGAAGAAATAAATAAAAAAATAAATTTATTTCAAAATAAATAAAAAATAATTATTTTTTGCAAAATAATTATTTTTTTTAATTAATTTATTTAAAATGGAGCTAGTGACGGGATTTGAACCTGCGACCTGCTGATTACGAATCAGCTGCTCTGCCAGCTGAGCTACACTAGCAAATTTTCACCATAAGCATTATGGCGAAAATATTGACAAATGTCAAGCGTTGTGGCACAATATTCCCAATGGAAACAAAAATTCAAAGCGTGGCAATTGATGGCCCTGCGGGTGTTGGCAAAAGCACCGCGGCAAAACTTTTGGCGCAAAAACTTGGCTGGGCAATCCTTGAAACTGGCGCAATTTATCGCGCCATCACGGTGAATTTTATCACCAAAAATTTGCCACTGGAAAATGAAGACGTATTGGCAAAGGCCGTTCAAAATTTGCCTGTGCAAGTGGTGTATAAAAACCAAAAACAGCATTTGTTTGTTGAGGGTGTTGACCTGACGCCATATCTTCGCACCCCAATTGTTGATCAAAATGTCGCATTGGTGGCAAAGGTGCCTGCCGTGCGCGAAGCGGTGCGCGCCGTGCAGCGCCAAATTGCAACTTCACAAAACATTGTGGTGGAGGGGCGCGATATCGGTACGGTTGTTTTGCCCGAAAGTCAAAACAAGTTTTTCTTGACCGCCAGTCCGCAAGTGCGCGCGCAAAGGCGATTCAAAGAACTTGTGGCAAAGGGCGGTGAAGTGCCAAATTTTTCTGCGCTGCTTGCAGATATTCAAAAGCGCGATGAAATGGATAAAACCCGCGCGGTGTCGCCACTTTTGCCCGCACAAGATGCCATTATCATAAACACCGATCACCTTGAAATTGAATCAGTTGTTCACAAAATGGCCCTGAAAATCCTACGCAAAGACCAAGATTTGAATAAATAAAAAATGAAAAATTGCCAAACCGGCGATTTTTTTTATCACAATTTGAGATATATTAACAAAAGCCCCAAATTTTTCGTTATTATATGGTCAAGAAAGAGAAATCTTTTGTAACTAGGAGATAACGAATATGAAAAAATCACGCGTATTGACGCTTGGTTTGGCATGTTTTTTAACTGCCGTAACCGCGTTTGGAACTTGGCAACATCGCTTTCGTTGATTGAAATGTGGAAGGTGTCTTCAATTGCTTCAAGCATACAAATCAGGCTGAAAGAATCGATTCCAAGGTCGGTTTGCAGGCTCATATTATCATCAATTTGGCAGGCAGGAACGCCCGCGTGTTCACTTATAATTTCTTTAAGTTTATCCATTTGTTTCCTCCTAGATCATCAAGCCCGTTTTTGTGTTGTGGCGATCCATAATTGTGGTGCGCTTGATTTTTTTGCTTGATGTTTTTTCATATTCTTGGGTTTGTATAAGGATATATGCAATCTTTTTGTGGTTTGGAAGTTCGCGGTTAAGTGCGCGGAAATCTTCTTTGATTTTTTCAAGGTTTGAAAGCATTTCTTCTTCCACAACCACGCCCGCGCAGATGCCTTCTTGCAGTTTGCCGCAAGCGTTTTCAAACTCTGCCATATAAACCACATTTTCTTTGACATAAGGCAAGCGAATGCTGATTTCGTGTTCAAGTTCTTCCGGATAAACATTCTTGCCATTTGCAAGCACGATAAGGTTCTTTTGGCGGCCTGAAAGGAAGATGCGCCCCTGTTCATCAATGCGTGCCATATCGCCGGTGTGGAAGAAACCGTCTTTATCAAACACTTTTGCGGTGGCCTCTGGGTCTTTATAATAGCCCTTTGAAACGCTTTTGCCTTTC
>JAFVTB010000153.1 GCA_017503445.1 Clostridia bacterium | reverse complement strand
CTTGTATAAATATTAATTTTCTCTTTCATAAAGAATTTTCTCCTTTTTAAACATTATAAAATAGGAGTAAATTTAAAATAGGTGCCGCGCACTTCACTTATTTATTTTTTCCGCCTCTTGAAAAGACACGTTGGGCATAAAAAAAACACCCGATTGGGTGCGTTCTTTATAAAAGTGTTATTTTGCCAAGGCGGGATTTACGGAAGTCATCCAAAATGGCAAAGCAAGTGCGGTCATAATCCACTTCACCGCCTTTTGAAACAAAGTGGCGGGCGGTGGCAATTTGTTCAAGCACGCCCGCAAGGGCAAAGTTATCCGTGCCCTGAGCCGTAAGCGCGCCATAACGATCGCTCAGCGCGTTTGGATATTGCGCCAGCATATCGCGCACAAAGCAAATGGCAAGCTCGCCAAAATCCAAAACCTCAGTTTTTATGCTGCCCACATAGGCAAGATATCTTGCGGTTTTTTCATCGGCAAGGTTGGGATAAAGCGTGCCGGGCGTGTCCAAAAGATGCACATTTTTTGAAACCGCCACCCATTGTTTGCCCCGCGTTACGCCCGCCTTATCGCCTGTGATTGTTTTTGCCTTGCCGCACAGGTTGTTGATAAGCGTGCTTTTGCCGCAGTTTGGCACGCCAATCACCATTGCCCGAATAATTGTGCTGATGCCCTTTGCCTGATTGCGGGCAATTTTTTCGTGGCAAAGGTGTTCAATTTTTTCAAAAATCTTTTTGCCACTTCCGCTAAGGGTGCTGTTTAAAAGCACAAGGTCAGCATTTTCACCAAACCTTGCCTTGATTTGCGGCAAAACGGGCTCAAGCTTTTCAAAATCGCAAAGGTCAATCTTGTTCACCGCCACCAAAACGGCTTTGCCTGCGATGATTTTATCAAACTCAGGGTTCAAACACGCAAGCGGCGCGCGCGCATCAAGCACATACACCACGCAGTCAACATTTTTCACTTCTGCCTGCATCGTGCGAAGCGCCTTTGTCATATGCCCCGGAAACCAATTTATAACCATATTTTGCCCCCCCTTAAATCTTTTTTGAATTTTCTTCGCGCCATTTCTTGATTGCCGCGTGATTGCCCGACAAAAGGACCTCTGGCACCTCAAGCCCGCGAAAAACGCGGGGACGGGTGTATTGAGGATATTCCAAGGAATCGCCGGAAAAACTTTCTTCCTGCAAAGATTCGGCGGTGATCACCCCTGGCACATAGCGCGCCACCGCATCGGCAATCACCATTGCGGGCAGTTCGCCACCCGTCAGCACATAATCACCGATTGAAATTTCTGCATCAACGCATAAATCAATTACGCGCTGGTCAATGCCCTCATAATGGCCGCAAATGATGATGATATGTTCTTGCTTAGCAAGGTCTTCAACCACGCTTTGGCAAAGTTTTTTTCCTTTTGGCGAAGTGAACAGCACCAAACTTTGCGGGGTTTTGACACTTTCAACGGCTTTTACGATTGGCTCGGGCTTCATAAGCATACCCGCGCCGCCGCCATAGATTTCATCATCGCATTGAAGATGCTTGCCTGTGGCAAAGTCGCGGATATTCACCACTTCAATTTCCACCTTACCTGCCTTTTGCGCGCGGCCGATAATGCTTTCATCAAGCGCTGAAAACATTTGTGGGAAAAGCGTTAGGATTGTGATTTTCATGCGCGATGCTCCTGATAAGCAGCCATATCCATAACGATTTTTCCCGCAGCGATGTCCACTTCAACAAATACTTGTTTGATAAAAGGCACAAGGTGGGTTGCCCATTTGTCCTTAACTTCCAAAATATCACTTGCGCCATAGTTTTCAACGCCCAAGATATGCCCCACAAAGTTGCCTTCCGTATCCACAACCTCAAGCCCCACAAGGTCTTCAATAAAAAATGTGTTTTCATCAAGCGCGCCAAAATCTTCTTTGGTGATAAAAAACTCTTTATTT
>JAFVTB010000018.1 GCA_017503445.1 Clostridia bacterium | reverse complement strand
TTTCACTGATTGAACCCACGGCTTTGATATCGCCTTCAAAAATCTTGACATCATCAAAACCTGAAAGAATCATTTTTTGAATCTCGGTTTTTTGAGACAATCCATTTTCAGTTTTGAACCTGCGCACCGCAGAAACAACTTCCACCAAAGAATCGCCTGCTTTCAAAATTTCGGCGCTTTGAACCTTCAACGGGCAAAGCACAATTTGGGTTTGGTGAATTGATTTTTCGCTTGCAAAGCGCGCAAAGTAATTTTGATAAATTTCTTCAGTTATGTGTGGCATAAAAATGCCAAACAATTTCAACATTTCAAAAAGCACATTATGCACCGCAAACTTTGCGCTTTCAGTTGCGGCTTCGCCATAAACATCAGGGTTGTAAAGGCGGCGCTTTGCAATTTCGATATAATTATCACAGAAATTCCAGAAAAACTTTTCAAGTTCGCCAAGGGCAAGACCAATTTCATAGTTTTCAAAGTAGTTCATAAAATACTTTTGCATTTGCCAAAATTTTTCGAACAGCCACTTATCAACAGGCAAAAGTTCTTGATATTTTTCTTCCACAGATGCAGTTGGCTGATATCCCGCCAAAAGCGAGATTGCAAACTTTGCAGCATTCCAAAGTTTGTTCACAACTTTGGCACCATTTTTAAACTCTTCTTCCCCAAAAACGATATCGCGACCAAGACTTCCCGTTGCCGCCCAATAGCGCGTTACATCAGCAGACTTATCTTCAAACAATTGCATTGGTGAAAACTTGCTGTTGGATTTACTTTTTGAAATTTTGCTGTCTTTGTCTGCCATAACAAAGCCACTGATCATCAAATTTTGCCATGGCAAATTGTTTGTGTGATAGAAACTTTTTACAATTGTATAGAAATCCCACGTGCGGATGATATCATGTGCATTTGGGCGCAAACTGAACGGATAAATCTTGTTCATAAGTTCACCATTATCCGCCCATTTTGCGTTGATAAGCGGCGTGATTGACGAAGTTTGCCATGTGTCAAAAATGTCTTTTTCCGGCTCAAAATCCGTGCATCCGCATTTGCAAGGGTGAAGCGGCTGGGTTGTCAAAGGATTGCAAGGCAGCTGGCTTTCATCGGCAAAAATAATTTCACCACATTTCTTGCAATACCACACAGGGATTGGCACACCAAAATATCTTTGGCGAGATATGCACCAATCGCGATCAATATTTTCAACCCAATTCACATAGCGGCTTTTCATATATTGTGGGTGCCAAGAAATTTTTTCGCCCATTGCAAGGAAATCTTCCTTGTGATTTAAAAGGTCAATAAACCATTGCTTTTTAATATTGATTTCCATTGGGGTGCCACAACGTTCATGCGTTGAAACGGCGTGAACGATGTTTTCTTGCTTATAAATATGCCCACCGTCTTGCAAATCTTTTATCACTTCTGCCCTTGCCGCTTTGATTTTCATGCCTGCATATTTGCCGGCAAGGTCTGTCATCCTGCCGCCATCATCAATCGCGGTTTTGATTGGCAGTTTATAGGTTTCTTGCCAAAACAAGTCGGTTTCATCACCAAAGGTGCAGCACATCATCGCGCCTGTGCCTTTATCAAGGGCAACCTTATCATCAGCCAAGATTTCAACTTCAAAATCATAAAGTGGCACACGCACTTTTTGGCCAACAAGATGTGCAAATCGTGCATCCGCAGGGTTGACGAACACCGCAACGCAGGCGCAAAGCATTTCTGGGCGCGTGGTTGCAATTTCCAAAGATCCATCACCATTTGCAAGAGGGAATTTCATATAGTTGAAGATTGATGGCAAATCTTTGCTTTCAAGTTCTGCCTGCGCGATTGAAACGCGGCATTCTGGGCACCAAATTGCAGGACGTTCGCCAAAATAGGCATACCTTTTTTTTGCAAGCTCCAAAAATGATTTTTGGCTGGCGCGTTGAACTTCTGGGCTGACGGTTGAATACAAAAGCCGCCAATCGGCACCAACGCCGGCGCGGATAAACACATTCTTGAAATCTTGTTGATATTTCTGCGCCACTTCGTTGCATAAAAGCGCAAATTCTTCGCGCGAAAGTTGGTGCGCCTTAACACCCTTATCTTTTTCAACCAATCTTTCAGTTGGAAGACCGTTGTTGTCAAAACCGAACGGGAAAAACACATTGTGGCCCGTCATGCGCTTAAAGCGCGCGATGAATTCAGACTGTGAATATGAAAAAATGTGACCAATATGAATATTTCCGCTTACGGTTGGGGGCGGGGTGTCCACCGAAAACACTTTTTTTGAAGAATTTTCATCAAATTTATAAATTTCATTTTCTTGCCAAAATTGTTGCCACTTTGGCTCTGCTTCCTTAAAATTATACTTTCCATCAAGTGATGATGTTTGCATTTTGTTTTCTGACATACTTTTTCCTTTTTAACTTATATAGTATATATTTTTCTTATATAAAAGTCAATAAGTTCAAAACAAAAACCCCAAGCATTTTGGGGCTTAAGATTATCTTTCTTGTTCTTCTTCAAAATAATCAAGTTTACGATTAACAAAATCTTCAATTTCATTATAATTTACATTAACTTTAGTTTTCTTTATTAGATCTTCTAATTCACTAATCTTTTCAAGCGCACTAGAAGCATCCATTGTTCCCGCAT
>JAFVTB010000152.1 GCA_017503445.1 Clostridia bacterium | reverse complement strand
TAAATCAATATTAAAAAATGAAAAATAATTTTTTGAAAAAAAATAAAAAATTATATTAAATAAATATAAAAAAATAAATTTTTAATTATTTTTATAAAATTGATATCAAAATGCAAAATTTTGATATGTTTTGGCGCAAAATATATAAAAATTTCAATTTTGCTTTTTGCTTGTTTTTTTATATTTACTTGTGATATAATTTACTTGGATTACTAGGAGTTTTTTACCATGGGAAAGATTATCACTTTTGCCAACCAAAAGGGCGGGGTTGGCAAAACCACCACCTGCATCAACCTTTCGGCGTTTTTGGCGCTTATGAACAAACGCGTTTTGGTGATTGACCTTGACCCACAAGGCAACGCCACCAGCGGGGTGGGTATTGAAAAATCAAACGACCTTAAAACGATGTACAACGTTGTTGATGGCGATTGCACACTTCGCGAAGCCATTCAGCAAACCCACATCAAAAACCTGCATATTGTGCCTGCAACCGTTGACCTTGCGGGCGCGGAAATTGATCTTGTGCAAATGAACGGCCGCGAAAAGGTTATCAAAAACGCACTTGCGCGTGTTTTGGAAGATTATGATTACATAATGATCGACTGCCCACCTTCACTTGGGCTTCTTACGGTCAACGCACTCACCGCATCAAATTCAATTATGATTCCAATTCAATGCCACTTTTATGCACTTGAGGGCTTGACGCAACTTATGAACACCGTTCGCCTTATCAAACAACACCTGAACCCAACACTTAATGTTGAGGGGGTGGTGCTGACAATGAAAGACAACCGTTCAAACCTTGTGGCGCAAGTGAGCGAGGAAATCAACAGATATTTTGGACCAAAAGTGTTTAAAACATATATCCCTTCAAACATCCGGCTTGCGGAAGCACCAAGCCACGGGCAACCAATTGCACTTTATGATTACACCTCAAAAGGCGCGGAAGCGTATCTTCAACTTGCAGTTGAACTTTTGGAGCGCAATCACGACACATATCAACCAATCGATAAAACAGAGATAAACGAAATAAGGAGGAAAATCGATGAAATCGATGAACAATAAAAAAGGTTTAGGCCGCGGCCTTGGCGCACTTTTTTCAGTTTTTGATGAAGAAGAAACCCAGCAAACACCGCAAGCAGCCCCACAAACACAGGTGCCACCTGCACACACCCCACCCGTGATTGACACCAAACCCGAAGACATTGATGATATTTTGGATCAAATTTCAAACCTTGAAAACCCCGCTGATTTACAAGACAAACCAGTGTTTGCAGCGGGTTCAGCCCCAACCACAAGCCATTATGACGACGCGCTAAGCGGCCTTGTGATGCCAACCAAAGCCAGCGACCAAACCCCAATGATTGACGAGCCAATCGACAAAACAATCACCAAGGTTCATGATATCCCGCTGGAACATCTTCAGGTCAACCCAAACCAGCCGCGTAAATATTTTGATGAAGTGGCGCTTGCCGAACTTGCCGAAAGCATCAAAATCCATGGCATTATTCAACCGCTGGTGGTAAACGAACTTTACAACGGCAAATATATGATTATTGCTGGTGAAAGACGCTATCGCGCGGCAAAACTTGCAGGGCTCACTTCGGTGCCTTGCGTTTTGAAAGAATATTCAGATCGCCAAATTAAAGAAATTTCCCTGATTGAAAATCTTCAACGCGAAGATTTGAACCCTATTGAGGCGGCGCGCGCAGTTAAGCAACTGATGGATGAATACAATTTTTCTCAAGAAGCTGTGGCAGACCGCATAGGCAAAAGCCGTCCAACCGTAACAAATATGGTAAGACTTCTCAGTCTTACGCCTGAAGTTATCACATTTGTTGAACAAGGCCTGCTTTCACCAGGTCACGCCCGCGCAATCGTGACAAT
>JAFVTB010000151.1 GCA_017503445.1 Clostridia bacterium | reverse complement strand
ATAAAAAAAACCCTTTTTCGGGTTATTTTTCATTCACAGTTTCATTTTCAATTTTACCCTTAACCGGCACACGCATACAATAGCCAAGTTTTGCGCCGTTGCCCACCGTTGCGCCCGACTCAACCCACACGCCTGCATCCATTTGCACATTTGCCCCCACTCGGGTTGAAAGGTGGCGATAATATCCTTCCAGCACAAATCTTTGCCAAATGTCCTTCACACGCAAGGGTTGCACAGGATAATTTTGCCCATACTTTCCGCGCATCCACCAAAATTTGTTATAAAAATTTGGGCTTATTCCAATATTGCACCTTGGGCCAATGGCAGTTACGCCCGAAAGTTTTTTCATGCCAATTGTTGTGGCGCAGGCAATTTCAGTTTTTGGGCCAATGTTGGCATCTTCAATCTTCACATCGTGGTCAATCACCACGCGATCGCCAATTTTTGATGTGTAGCCAATATAAACATTATCCCCAATCACAACATTTTTGCCGATATGGCAGTTACTGCCAATATATGTTCCCGCGCCAATTTTTGCGCCGCGCTGCACGAATGTGCGATGTGCTTCGGTTCCAATAAACCTTCCGCCAATCCAACTGTTTTCCCCAATGCGAATATGCGGCGCGCCATATTGCAAGGTGATGTCCACCTGCGGCTCTGGGGGAATCTTGCTCATCACGCATTCATTTTCGCTGACCTTTGCCGCGTTCACGCGTTCGGCGTGGGATTTTTCAATGGCTTTATTGGTTGTCACGCGTTTTGCAAGTGCCCGCCCCCGCAAAAGATGAATAAGCGTGTATTGCACCAAGTTTTCGGGCTTAAGCGCCTTTTCTTCGTGCAAAATTTCGGCGGTGAAATCGTTGATATCCACGCCATTGCCAATTTCGATGTATCCGCCCTTTTGCCCTTCTTCAATCACGCGGCCTTGCGTGATAAACCGCTTGCCCGCCACCAGCCGCGCAAAAAGTTTGTTGGATGAAAATTCAACAAAACTTCTTTTTTCTTCTTTCAGCGGATTTGGAAGCGCAACCCTTTCAGAAACGAACTTTTCAATGCGCAAATCTTCAAGGTCAAGATACACTTGCGAATTCAGCCAAATTTTGTCCATAGCAATATCCTTTGGGGTTAAGTTAGCACACTTTTTTCATTTTGTAAAGGATTTTAGCCATACACATCATCGGTGTCATTAAAATATTCCGGCGCAAAGAATTCCGAAAGTGTGATGCCTGCGCCAGCGCAAAACTTTTTGATGGTGGAAACCTTTGGACAATGGCTTTTGCCCTCAATAAAATCAAAAAGCGTGCTTGGGGTCAGGTTGCCGTTCAAGCATATTGCGGTTATTGATTTTCCCTGCTGGGTGACGATCTCAAGGATCCGTTTTTTAATCGGTTGTTCCATAGTTTTTCTTATGGATAGTCTATTATTTTCCCAGCGGATAATCTTACGGAACTCCGTAAGCCCACAAAGCCATGTTTTGCGTAAACTTAGGGCATAGGAGAAAATTTTATGAACAAAAAAATGAATCGTAATACATCAGGGCAAGCACAGACCGCAGGAAAAAATGCCAGCGGGGCTTCCCGCCGCAAAATGTTGAAAATTTTGGGCGCAGGTGGCCTTGCCTTTTTCATGGGCGTTGGCACATTGTGCGGGGTGTTGATTGCCCCAATGGGCGCTACCAGCGCTTCCAACGCCGGAAACCTTGCTTCCGCCGCGCAAAGCGCTGACAGCGCCCTCACCCCCCAAGAAAAATTGCTTGCCGGCACCCTTGAACTCGATCCCGAAAATGATCCTGTTGTTTTCACAACCGATTATGGTTTGGATATCCGCTGGCACATGGCGGGTGAATATACAGGTGGCAATAAAGTTATTTTGGAATCTGGAGTAAAATTTGCGGGATATGCTTATATAACTGCAGGCGGAGTAAATTGGGCAATTATTGGCGTCACAAATGAAAATGTAAATGTAAACGAAATATTTGCAGGTTGGGCATTTGAAGGTGATAATACGCCTGCAAGTAATGCAGTTGAGGATGATGTTTCAAAGGGTAAAATCATATCTGCAAGCACATTGTCAGAATTGTTCCCCAATGCTGTTCCTTCAGATGAACTTGAAGCAGGCGAAGTTCTTTGTTTTGCGCAAGGAAGTTTGGGAACATCAAAATTTAACAATTCAACAAGCACCGGCAATAACTATGAGGGTTCAAACCTTGAAAAATATATAAATGAAACGATTTATGGGGGCACAAGTGAACTAAGTTTAGCACTTCAAGCGCTTCCAATAGCGCCGCAAAAACTTACAACATTATATTATGGCTCCGGAACATCAACCATTGAAAACGCTCATTTATTTCCTTTGGCGCGCAGAGATAACACCGAAAGTTTCTTTTATGACACTTATTTGAACGCCGGCTCTGGGGGAAACATGGACATTGGCGACGAGTGGTGGTTGCGCTCAGGTTTAGCATCCTATTCTATGAGCGCGTCCGCCGTCGCCGATAATGGCACCCTCGGCGGCAGCGATGTGACTAATTCCTACGGCGTGCGCCCAGCGTTTGTTTTGAATTTGTTTGGTTAATTCCCATTTTCTTTAAAGTCAACTTAAAATGATTAAATTTTCAAATCTTACATAAAAGGAGGTGATATCAGAGACTTACAATTCTAAACAAAATCCGTTATTTGGGCTGTTCCGCTTCACTGACGCTCAGCGGCACTTATCCCTTATTTTTAATAATCTTTTGCGTTTTGGCTTTGAAAGCTGAACGCCGATGGGAACCCCCTATCGGCAACCCGCTTCCTTTGCCAAATTCACAAAATCTTATCAAAACTAAGGCGCTCGTTGTTCTTATTGAGGCGATAGCAAATATATATCTTAAATAAAAGGAGTGTGATATCAGAGATTTACAATTCTAAACAAAATCCGTTATTTAATTAGTTAATTCTTTAGTTACAAAAGAATCCCACTGAGGTGGGATTTTTTTAATTGTAAACTATGCGCTTTGCAAACACTTTTTCCAAAAACAAATCCGGTTGGTCGCTGATCCAGCAGATTTTGCGGGGCGAATCTTCCAAAATCTTTTCCACCAGCGCAAATTTTGAAATATCCCCGTTTAGGATATGGCCGTTTGTGTCAAAAATATCAATATGGCCATGCTTGATTTCCACAACCATTTCATCGCCGGCAACCTCGATGTTGTCAACCAAAAATTTCAAAAGTTCAACAAAACTGTCTTCCCCCAAAAGATAGGTTGAATTTTCGTTGGCGATACCCACAAGTTCGGTCCACTTCTCTTGCAGTGCGCGCAGACGGAAATGAAAAAAACTTTCAAGTTCCAAATTTTGCCCAAACGACAAAAATTTGTTAATCAAAAAGCGGTCGGTTTCCCGATCAAAGGAAATCAATGCCTTTTTAAACGTAAAAAGTTCAATTTCTGATTTTTTGGGCAACCTT
>JAFVTB010000150.1 GCA_017503445.1 Clostridia bacterium | reverse complement strand
CCACAACCAACTACACCTATAACGGCGATGGCGATGTTAGTGCATCAAATTATGATTCTCAAATTGTCAGCGTTGACATCAACAATTCGGGCAAAATAATCACCCTTAAAGCTCAAAAAGTCGGCTCAACCACAATCACTTTCACTGCGGCAGAAGGCACAAACTTTAAAGCCGCAACCGCAACACTTACAGTCGTTGTTGAAAAGGCCACAGTCACCATCACAAAACTTGCCCCAGTAACAAAATCTTATGATGGCACCACAACCGCCGAACCTGTTAAAGACACGCATTACACAGTTACTTCAAACGGCGCAATCCCAACCCTGAAACTTGTCTCTGCCCAATTTGATTTGCCAACAACTCAGGCTTCAAAGGTAACTGCAATGTTTGAATTTGTTGACACCACAAACTTCAAATTCGCTGGCTATGCAGATAATGTTGAAGCAATTCAAGTGGAACTTGATGGTCAAATCACGGGCGCGCAACTTGCAACCCCAACAGGCTTAAAGTGGAGCACTGATGACATCGGCGCCGCAACTTGGAACGCTTGCCCATCAGTTAACGGCATCACCATCACATACAAAGTTATCCTTTACAAAAATGGCGCGGCCGTTGCCACCAAGGAAACTCAAACCCAAGGCGTGGATTTTGCCGAACTTATCCACACCGCTTATGGCGAATACACTTTCAATGTTCAGGCAATCTCAAGCAATCTTGATGACTGTGCAAACAGCGCTGTCAGCGCGCAAAGCCCTGCGCTTTACGCTTCACAAATCACCCTGCAAACAGGCAAGGGCATCACCGCCGCAACCATAAACAATGCACAGTCTTATGTGATGATTCACGGCGAGGCAAATGTTGAAATCCTTGCAACTGTTGCAAGCGGTTATGTGTTCACAAATTGGAGCGTTTCACCTGCGGTTGTCTCACTCACAAACGCTGCGCAATCAACAATCTCAATCACCGCCACAAGCGCACAAATAATAACCATCACCGCACATGCAATTATGGCCGCGCCAACTGGCTTGGTTGTTCAGTCTCACGATGACAATATCTCGGCAACGATTGTGAATTATCAAGGCAATGCAACAAACCTTGTGATCCCAGATACCATTGATATTGACCTTGACACAAACCATGCAGTCACCGGCAGCGTTTATAAGGTCATCGCAATCGCTTCAAACGCGTTTAATGGCAATAAAAATCTGCAAAGCGTAAGCATTCCTGCAACCGTTATCACAATCGGCACTTATGCTTTTGCAAACTGCAACAGCCTTACAAAGATTGAAATTCTTTCAACAAATGTTGAAATCGGCGATTATGCTTTCGGCATCAACACCGATGATGCAAACATCAGTAAGCAAATTTACATCAATGATGCAACCGTTGCAAAGAATATCGTGAAGTCTTCGCTTTACGCAAACCCAAATTTGGGTATGTATGATTATGGTAACTTGCTTGTCGGCGCAAATGAAGTGTATATCGCATCTTCAATCGTTGAACTTTCAGACTTCCTAACTTCTTCGTTTGAAAAAATTGATAAAACAACTTATCGCGATGTGGAATACAATGTGTATCGCCGCCGCACAAACGCAACGGCAACAATCCTCCGCCTCCGCGAAGAAGACATTGACGAAGAGGACATCACCCTTGAAGACTTTGACGACTTTATTTAACAATCTTTTTGGTTTATGCTTTAAGAAATGAAAAAATTTCACCTAGTTGGGTGAAATTTTTTCTTGACAATCAAAAATGATTATGTTATAATATATCTTATAATTACATAGCAGTGTACGGGGAAAAGTCATCTGCAACAGCAGGTGATTTTTTCTTTTTTTAAAGGAGGTTTTTTATATGCAAACAAGTTTTCCATTTAACAAAAAAGAACAATATCTTTTTGTTTTCACTATTGCATTTTTTACCAGCATTCCAATGTTGACGGCAAATCTTTTGTTATCAACCCCAATTATCACAATTAATTTACTTTGGAAAGCGCTTATTATTTTGCCATGCGTGTGGCTTGCGATGCTTTTTGTGTTCAGT
>JAFVTB010000149.1 GCA_017503445.1 Clostridia bacterium | reverse complement strand
TTGTTATTTATTGACCCAAGCAGTATGCCATATATCAAAAGTGTGGTTGGGCAAAGTTGTTGCCTATCGCATCGGCAGCCTTGGCAAGGTTGCCTGCAACAATTTCCGCAGCCGCATTGACATTGCCCCCACGGATTGCTATAATAATACATATTTATCCCCCCAAAATATTCTATTCCGGCGGATAATTTTTGTGAAGAATGAGAGAGAAATTATATAAAAAATGCCCTCGTTGCGGCGAAAAAACGTTCATAAATGCCAAAACTTGCGATGGTTGCAAGCTGGTTTTTGCGCGCATGGAGTTTGCATCAAACAAAAAGGCCAAGCAGGAAATCAAGGCCGGCCGCGGCAAAGAAAATGTGATCAAATCGCGAGAGATGCCAAAAGATATCAACCGCTGGAAACTGCTTTTGATATGCCTTTTCGGCGGGCTTGTGGGCGCACATAACATTTATATTGGGCGCTATATCAAGGGGTTTTTCTCGATGTTTTTCATTTTGCTGACTGCAATTTTGGTGCTTTTGGTGCCAAGTGCAACGGTGGCAAACGCGTTTAATGCGTTTTTGTTTATTCCCGCGGCGGCAGTGGTGTATTTTTGGTTTTATGATATGCTGATGATTGGGCTTGGGAAATATAAAATCCCGGTTGCTTTGGATATGCCAAGCGCGGATAAGCCAGTGGAGGTTGTGAAAGATGAACAAAAATAAAACAGTTGTTGTGGGGATGAGTGGCGGCGTGGACAGCAGCGTTGCGGCATATCTTTTAAAACAACAGGGCTTTAATGTGATTGGGCTGTTTATGATCAATTGGGAAGAAGACGGCGCATGCACGGCGGAAGATGATTATGAAGATGTGAAGCGCGTTTGCAACGCAATTGGTATTCCGTATTATTCCGTGAACTATGCCAAGGAATATTATGCGCGCGTGTTTGAATATTTTTTGGCGCAGTATAAAAAAGGCAACACGCCAAACCCTGATGTGCTTTGCAATAAAGAAATCAAGTTTGGTCCGTTTTTAGAGCATGCGAAGAAGCTTGGCGCGGATTATATCGCCACGGGGCATTATGCAAAAAAAATCACCAAGGATGGCAAACATTTTCTTGCCAAAGCAAAAGATTTGAACAAAGACCAAAGCTATTTTTTAAACCAGCTTTCCCAAAACCAGCTTGAAATGGTGCTTTTCCCGCTTGAGGATATTGAAAAGCCCAAGGTGCGCGAAATTGCCGCAAAGCTTGAACTTTCAACCGCCAAGAAAAAGGACAGCACAGGCATTTGCTTTATTGGCGAACGCAACTTTAAGAACTTTTTGAAAACTTATCTTCCAATGCAGCCGGGGGAAATCGTTACGCTTGATGGTGAGGTTGTTGGGCGGCATGATGGCTTGATGTACTACACGCTTGGTCAGCGCCGTGGCCTTGGCATTGGCGGCAAGGCAAGCGGCAATGGCGCGCGATGGTTTGTCCTTAAAAAAGATTTGGAAAAAAATCAACTTATCGTCAGCCAAGGTGAAGATGATGCCCTGTTTTCAAGCGCGCTTACTTGCAAAAGTTTTAATTGGATTCCCGAAATTCCACAAGAAAAAACATTTCGGTGCTTTGCAAAATTTCGATATCGCCAGCCCGACCAAGCTGTGCAGGTGGAAATTTTGGAAGATGCCAGCGTAAAGATTGTTTTTGATGAAAAACAGCGCGCTGTCACCCCGGGGCAGTATGCTGTGCTTTATGATGAAAATGGCATTTGCCTTGGCGGCGGCGAAATTGAAAAAGTTTTTGATTAAAATGTTTGACTAAAAAATTCGCTTTATGCTAACATTAAATAAAAGGGAGATGTGCTTTGCGAAAAAAATCTTTGGCGATAAGCAATATTGTTATGCTGGTGGCGGCAGTTTTTTGCGTTGCCATTTTTGGCGCGGGCGCCGTTTGGGCATATAATGCCAACCTTGCAATGAAATTTCAGGCAACTTTCAGTTTTAATGCGCTGACATTAAATCTTAATGGTGCAAAAATTTATGAAAATGGGGAGATTCAAAACTCAAATTTCACAATTACCCCTGTTGCCGCAAACACGCTTGAAATTTCTGCAACTTATAAGAATTTTCATCTTGTTGATAACAATCAAACAAACACAAAATCAGTTACGTTCTCAGCAACAAACGGCAACTCAACAAATTACACCCTTTCACTTGAAAAAGCAGTGGCTTATGATGTGGATTTGGGTGTTAAAGGTGCAAATGCATATGCATCTGGGACATTTGAAAATTCAATTTTAACCGTGATCTTAACCAGCGATGTGGTGCTTGATGATAAAAATAATGAATTACCTGAAGATGATGACGTGCTTACTTTTCAAATACATTTTGCTTAAAACAATTATTTTATATAATTGTTTTTTTTATAAAAAAATGATTTTTATTTAAAAAACAAAAAAATCCGCGATGATTGCGGAATTTTTAGATAAAAAAGAAATTAAATCTTCTTAATCTCAAAATATGCTTTTGGGTGGGCGCAAACCGGGCAGATTTCTGGGGCAGCGGTGGCTGTCAGCACGTGGCCACAGTTGCGGCACGTCCAAACCACAGGGGTTTCAGATTTAAACACAGTTCCTGCCTTAACTTTTTCTGCAAGCATAAGATATCTTTTTTCGTGTTCGGCTTCGATTTTTGCAACACCTTCAAACTTTGCCGCAAGTTCCAAAAATCCTTCTTCGCGTGCTTCTTCGGCCATGCGTTTATACATATCCGCCCATTCCCAGTTTTCACCCGCAGCCGCCAAAAGAAGGTTTGTCAGGGTGTCATCAATTTTGCCACCGCGAAGTTCTTTATACCACAATTTTGCGTGTTCTTTTTCATTGTTTGCGGTTTGTGCAAACACTTCTGCAATTTCTTCAAAGCCATCTTTTTTTGCTTGGGAAGCAAACCAATCATATTTGTTGCGGGCTTGGCTTTCGCCGGCAAGTGCTTCCATAAGATTTTTTTCGGTTTTTGAACCTTTAAGTTCCATAATGATCTCCTTTTGTTTAATATGAATATACAAATTTTTTGGTTAAAAGTCAAATACTTTAATGAAAAATGATATTCTTTTTTTTGACATGGCGAAACAAAGTGTGCTAGAATAAACAAAAGGAATATCATGGCAAGTTTGGATTATGGAGTGTTAAATGCCTTGAATTTGATCAACAAAAACCTTGGTGCGGCTTATGAAACGCGCGGGTTTAATCCGTTTGTTGATAATTTTGTGCTGGATAAACGCCTTGCCGCAAAACTTTTGGCAATGAAGGTTGAAAAACGCGCCATTGCACCCCCAGAGTTTTTGGAAAAAGGACAAGAAGAAATCCTAAGGCGCATCAAAAACGCAAAAAAACGGGTTTTGAATATCATTCTTGCCCTTGAAAAAGAATGTGCAAAAGAAGTGAACTTTGAGGTTTTGGAGGTGATTTCATATGCCCAAATTGCCGACGAACTTTTGAAGAATATCAACCTTAAAAACCTAAGTTATGAAGAACTTTTGGATTTATTTCAAACAATTTCGGTGCTTAATCCTGAATATGGCAAAATTTTGACCAAAATTTTTGATAAAAGGTTTTCTGTTCAACTTGCGGTGCAGGCGTTTATGGAAATGTGCAAGCAGCAAGAAGTTGTTCAAGGTTTCAAGATGGATGACAAACCCGCGCCGCTTAAAACCCGCAAAACGCTTACACGCACCGCCGAAAACATCCACGAAAGTCAAAAAGAAGACCAGTTTACATTTTGAGGGCTTGAAATCTTCAAAAACATGGTTTATAATAAGCCAATATTTCATACAATAAAGGGAAGTTATGAAAGTTATATTTTTCACAGCATCTGCAGGCGAAGGCCACAACTCTATTTGCAAAACTTTGGTGCATTATCTTGGTGAAAACTATCCAAACGTTGAAACCAAGGTGGTTGATATTTTCAAGGATTCAAATAAACTCAGGCATAATATTTTAAATAACTACTATGTGCTTTGCAACATGTTTCCAAAGCTTTCGAATTATTCGTTCCAGCATCAAAGAAACACAGACTATTCAAACAAAGAAAGTGCGATTGTTGGTTTTTTTGTGGACCATGCAATCAAGGTGATTGATGAAATTATCACCAAAGAACAGCCCGACGTGATGTATTGCGCGCACACATTTGCGGCGATTGCTGTGGCAAAACTGCGTGAACAATATGGTAAACTTCCCAAAAAGAAAACAAAGGTGTTTTCGGTGGTCAGTGATTTTGATGTTGCCCCATGCACAGAATGCTTGCGCTTTGTGGATTATATCTTTGTGCCGTCTGAAGCCCTTGTGGATGATGTGGTTGCCCGCAATTTTAATAAAAGCCAAATTGTTTTGGCGTCAATCCCAATTTCAGAAACATTTTATTCAAAAGAAGATAAGCAGGCCCTAAGAAAACAAATGGGGTTTGATGATAAGTTCACAGTTCTTATGATGTCGGGCGCAAAAAGCTTCACCAATACTT
>JAFVTB010000148.1 GCA_017503445.1 Clostridia bacterium | reverse complement strand
GCTTTTGCCCAAGTTTCCGACGCCTGAAAAAGTGCATCGGCAACTTTTTGATTATTCACGCTGTCAAAGCGCGAAAAGCGCACGCGTTTTTCATTCACTTTTTTATTGTAGGCCTTTTGAATAATCGCGGCAATTCGGCCAACAACGCGGTCATTTTCATAAGCTAAAAAGCAAATTGCTTCGCAGTCTTCAAAATTCACATTTTTTGCTGGATTAAAACTGCTGATTTCGTCCATACGCAGCGGGTGCACATACTGCGGGCAGTTTTCATAAAGCTTTGTTGGAAAATCCACAAATGCTTTTAATTGTTTCTTGGTTTTAACTTCTTCAATTTTTATCATATTTATATAATAATCTATTTGTTTTCAAAAATCAACAATTCGCGGGGTTATTTGCTGATTTTGAAATTATGTTATAAACTTTGCGATCCAAAAATATATATAAAAAGATGAAATCGCTGTTCAAGGCCGTTGCGCTGATAACATTCTTTACGGTGATCACCCGTTTTTTGGGTTTTCTTTTCAAAATATATCTGTCGCGTGAAATTGGTGCAGAAGCGCTGGGCGTTTTTCAAGTGGCACTTTCAATTTTCACGGTGCTTTTAACATTTGTTGCAAGTGGGCTTCCATTGATTATTTCCAAACTTTCATCATCACTGCGTGCAAAGGGGCAGGTGCAAAAAGAAGGTGCAATGGTTTCAACGGCGCTGATTGCATCGCTTGTGGTGGCGGTGTCAACCTGTTTGATTGTGCTTTTGTTTAATGGGGTGCTTAAAACCGTTTTCACCGATGAACGCTGCATTTTGATTTTAATTCTGCTTTTGCCCGCGGTGATTTTTAATGCCATTTATTCCACTTTCCGCGGGTGGTTTTGGGGGCAATCAAATTATCTTGCGGTGTGTTTGGTTGAGCTTTTTGAGCAAGTTGCCCGCATCATCATCTTTGTGATTATGATTGGCGGGGCGTTGTCTGTTCTTGATGGCGCGGTGACAAGCGCGGTTTCGCTGACGATTGCTTGCTTTTTCTCTGCAGGGCTTTGCACTGTGCTTTATTTCGTGTATGGTGGGCGTCTTAAAAAACCCAAGGGTTTTGCAAAGGAAATCATCAAAACTTCAACGCCCATAACTTTTGTGCGCGTGGTGTCAAGTTTGATTCAGCCCATTATTGCAATCGTGATTCCACTTCGCCTTGTTGCGGCGGGAATGGGCAGCGCAGATGCCATGTCGCTTTTTGGCGTGGCGTTTGGCATGACGCTTCCGTTCTTGTTTATCCCCAGCGCGCTGATTGGTTCGCTTGGTATGGCACTTGTGCCAGATTTATCAACCGCGGTTGCGCAAAATGATAAGGGGCATATTGAAAACCGCATCACTGCCTCAATCGTGGTTTCGCTGTTCATTTCATTTTTGTTTGTGCCAATATATATGGGCGCGGGCGAAGGCATTGGCAAATTCTTTTTTGACAACGCCGATTGCGGCAAAATGCTGGTGTGGTCGGCGTGGATAATGGTGCCGATTGGCCTGACCAACATCACATCTTCAATCCTTTATTCACTGGGCTATGAGGTGAAAAGTATGAAAAACTATATCATCG
>JAFVTB010000147.1 GCA_017503445.1 Clostridia bacterium | reverse complement strand
TTATGTTTTACGAGTTCATTATACAATGCTTATTTTGCGCATGTCAAACGATTTTATTAAAAATTTTTAACATTTTTTGCGGGAAGCCCCGCAGGCATTATTTTTTTATCCTTCCACCCCTAAAATATACTACTCACCATAAGGACAACGAACGGGGGCCGTAATGATTTATGGGGCCCCCGAAAATGCCCAACGAAGTGGGATTTTTGGGGAGTGAAGCAAGCCAACCGCTACGCGCCGCTTTTGCGACAAGCAAAACAAGCAGGCATGTTGTGCTTGCGGAGCCGCGGCGAGAGCCGCTGTCATTATTTCCTGCCAGTTACGCCGCACCAATTTTAATTCATAATGCCTGCGGGGCTTCCCGCAAAGTGCGCGCTGACATCAGTCAGCGCCCATTTCGCCCCCTTGGGACAACCAAACATCTTTAAAAAAAAACTTCAAGCGATACAAATCGCTTAAAGTTTTATCTTACGGTTGAAATACCAACAAATTCAATACTGTCCACCAGTTTGCTTGAAACCGGGTTGGCAAGGTCAGTTGAAAGATATTTTTTATTGTCATCAGCGAACACGCTTGCGGCATTATCTTCACCACTAAGCACGCAACCAAGGAAATTTGCCCCGCCACTGATGCCCACAGGAAGACCAAGTTCTTTTGAAATCTTTTGCGCCATTGCGATTGCATCTGCATCGTCCACAGCGATCACGCCATCAACAAAATCTTTGTCGTAAAGCGCAGGGATGATTTCATCGCTGAGCCCCTGGATCCTGTGTTTGCCCTTTGATTTGCCGAATGTGAGAAGCGAAGATTGCTTTGGCTCAACCGCAAAGGCCTTCACCGCAGGATTTTTGCCCTTAAAATATTTTGAAAGGCCAATCAGTGTGCCACTTGTGCCAACACCCGCAACAACCGCATTGATTTTTTCATCGGCCTGTTTTTCAATTTCCGGCGCGGTTGAGTTTACATGCGCTTCAACATTAAACCTGTTTTCAAACTGAAGCGGGGTGAAAACATCGTGGGTTTCGGCATATTCTTTTGCCACATCAAAAAGTTCTGTGAACGAATTGCCAAACACAAGTTCGCCGCCAAAAAGTTTGATAAGGTCTTTGCGTTCCTTACTCATAAACACAGGCATAAAGATTTTGACAGGGTGCCCCAAGAATGCGCCAAGCGCGCAAAAAGAAAGCCCCATATTGCCGCTGGTGGTTTCGGCAATTTCCTGCCCCGCTTTCAGTGCGCCGGTTTCATAGGCATGGCGAATAATGCTGAAGGCAACGCGGTCTTTAATACTGCCCGACATATTGAACCATTCGGCTTACATAAAGGCGTTTTTGATTTCGCCATTGAATTTATATGTGATTTTGATAAGTGGCGTGTTGCCAATCAAACCCTGAAGGTCTTCAAGTGTTCTTTTCATTTAATACCTCTTACAATTTGGTTATTATATACTGAATATCAATAAAAGTAAAGTGAAAAATCCTTTTTTATATACGCAAATTTCAGAAAAAGTGCCAAAATGCGGCATAAAACCTGAAAACTCTCTTATTTGTAGAGTTTTATTTTTTGCCAAACTGCACACAATAACACTGAGGTGAAAATATGAAATTAATCGACAGCAAAACTTATCTTAATCTTGCAAAATCTTTTGCGGGGGAATGTCAGGCGTATGTGCGCTATAAATTCGTGGAATATGGCGCAAGATACAACAAACTGGAAAATATTGCGCAAATCGTGGACAAAATTGCATACAACGAATTTAACCACGCGCGTGTGCTTTACACCAAAATTCAGTCTGCAAGCAAGGACACCATTGCAAATATTGAAGTTTGCACAGGATATCC
>JAFVTB010000146.1 GCA_017503445.1 Clostridia bacterium | reverse complement strand
CGTTGCCTATGCCCAAACAAAAGAAATTTTTGATGAATTAAAGCCCCTTAAGCAAAAATATGGCGAAGATGTTATATATTTTGCCGCAATGAAAAGCCCTTATGGGCGGATAAAAAGCAAATTTCGCTTTCAAGTGCTTATGCGGTTTACAAAAAATATAAAAGATGATATAATAAAAGAAATTTATCAGGCTGTGAACAAGTTTTCAACCGGCAAGTGCCAAATTTTTGTTGAAATCAACCCAAGCAGCCTTTCATAAGGAGAAAAAAATGGCATTAAGAAATGTTGTAAAGATAGGCGAAGACACGCTTCGCAAAAAAACCAAGATTGTTGAAAAGTTTGATAAAAACCTTTGGCAACTTTTGGACGATATGGCAGACACGATGTATAAAAACGCGGGCATGGGGCTTGCCGCGCCGCAAGTTGGCATCTTGAAAAAAATTGTTGTTATGGAAGTGAACGGCGCTTTTTTTGAAATGATAAACCCTGAAATCATCAGCCAAAGCACGGAAACCAACGAAGATGAAGAAGGCTGCCTTTCCGTGCCAAACCGCCATGGGATTGTTGCGCGCCCAAACCAAGTCACGGTGAAATTTCAAGACCGCTTTGGATATGATATGACCATAACGGGTGAACACCTTTTTGCACGCTGTGTGTGCCATGAGGTTGATCATCTTAACGGCATCTTGTTTGTTGATAAAATCATAAAGGAAACAAAATGAAAATTGTGTTTTTAGGCACGCCAGAGATTGCACGCGTGTGCCTTGAAGAAATTTTGAAATCAAAGCACGAGGTTTTGGCGGTGGTGACGAACCCAGACCGCCCTTCTGGCCGTGGCAACAAACTTTTGCCAAGCCCCGTAAAAACTTTTGCCGAAAGCAAAGGATTGAAAGTGCTTCAATATGAAAAAATATCCAAACAGGGCGTGGAAGATTTGCGCGCGCTTAAGCCGGATGCGCTGGTACTCGTGGCATTTGGGCAAATTCTTTCTCCAGAGATTTTGGATATTGCCCTGCCAATCAATCTGCATGGAAGTTTGCTTCCAAAACTTCGCGGCCCAAGCCCAATCCAAACCGCGATTTTGAACGGGGACACAAAGACTGGCGTCACGATTATGAAAATGGCAGAAAGCGTGGACAGCGGCGATGTGCTTTTGCAGGCAACGGTTGACATTTTGCCCACCGACACCAGTGAAACCCTTTTTGCGAAAATTGCAAGCGTGGGGGCAAAAACGCTTGTGCGGGCGCTGGATATTTTGGAAAGCGGAAATGCCGTTTGGACGCCGCAAAACCACCAAGACGCCACATTTTGCCAAATGTTGACCAAAGAAAACGCAAAGATCAACTTTGCCTGCACCACCGCAGAAATTGTGAACAAGGTGCGCGCATACAACCCAAACCCTGTGGCATATTTTGTTTTAAATGGCGAAAGGTTTAAGGTTTTTCAGGCAAAGCAGGCGCATTTTGACGGGCAAGGCAAAGCGGGGCAAGTGGTTTGCGCCAATGCAAAACAGGGGCTGATTTTCAAAACAGGTGATAGCTTTGTGGACATGGAAATCATCACCGCGCCAAACAGCAAAAAAATGTTGGCAAAGCAATACCTTGCCGGCAAGAAAATAAATGTGGGGGAAATTGCAGATTGAAAGGTCAAGTGATCAAAAAAAAGGCAAACGCATTTTGGGTGTATGCAGAAAACCAAACCTTTGTTTGCACCGCGCAAAAAAAGATGAAAACTTATGGGGTTTTTGTTGGCGATTTTGTGGAGTTTGACCAAAAGCAAAAGCAAATTTTGCGCCTTTTGCCGCGCAAAAACAAACTTTTGCGGCCGCCCCTTGCAAACCTTGATGCGCTGGTGATTCTTGTCACCTCTGCCCCTGCACCTGATTTTTATCTTTTGGATAAAATGATTTTGTTTTGCAAGGCCAGCGGGATTGAGCCCATCATTTGCCACAGCAAGACAGACCTTGGGAATGATTGGGCAGAATATCTTCACCGCGCATATGGCAAGCATTTTGAAATTGTGGAGGTTTCGGCGCACAAGGGCGTGGGAATTGACAAGCTTTTGGCGCTTTTGCAAGGCAAAACCTGCGCGTTTGCGGGGCAAAGCGGCGTGGGCAAAAGCGCACTTATCAACGCCATTGTGGGAAGCGGCGCGGCGGTTGAGGGCGAACTTTCAGCAAAGATTGAACGCGGCAAAAACACCACGCGCCACACGGAACTTTTTGAGATTTCCGAAAACACCTTTTTGGCGGACACAGCGGGATTTTCAAGCATTGATGAAACATTTTTGCCGATTTCTGCCGATGAACTTGGGCGATATTATCCCGAATTTGTTGAACTTGCGCCAGAGTGCAAATTTTCAACCTGCACACACCTGCACGAACCCGATTGCGCAATAAAAAAAGCCCTTGAAAGTGGCGAGATTGACAAAGGGCGATACGAAAGATATCAAACAATTTATAACAATTTGAAACAAAGCCGCTTTTAAGGGCGGTTTTTTCACGCAAAATTTTGGGCGGGCATATAAAAGCCATATGGAAAGTGTTTATAACGATGAACGCATTGTTGATGACATCACTGCGCAAAAACTTGCGGCCGCATACAGCGCAATGATGACGGCGCTTGACGCCAAAAGTTTACAGCCCCTGCCACCACCGCCGCCACAAAACACTAATGATATCTTACAGGCGATTTTGCAGGAAGTGCGCGCGATAAGGCGAGAGCTTCAAAACCAAAAGCGAATTCGCCTTGAGTTTTGACAAAATTTGATAAAAAAGTGATGCAATTAAGCGTGGTCGCTTGGAATCACATCACCATTCATAATTTCATCTGCGGCAATTGAAATTGCCTTTTTTTCACTGGCTTCAATTTCGTCTGGAATGCGAATTTGAAGTTCTTTTGCGCGTTTTGCCAAAAGATTGCAGAGTTTATATTTGTTGTTGTCTGTTTTTTTGGCAAGAACATCGATTGGTGGGTCAATCATCATTTTAATCACCTCTTTTAATCAAAAGGGCAAAATCACGCGCGCGTCAAGCGCGCAGGTGGCTTGCCCACGGGCAAGCCACGCCAAATTGCCGCGCAATTTGGGTGATTTTGCCCCCCCTTCAACAAATTATTTTTTGTTCAAGGTTTTAATGCATTTTGTGCATGCCTTAACTTGTTTTTCTTTGCCGTCAACAGTGATTGTTGTGGTTTGAAGGTTCACTTCGTATTGGCGGTTTGATTTACGGTTACTGTGGCTGACTTTATGGCCAGGCATTTTGCCTTTGCCGCAAATTTCACAAACTTTGCTCATAACAATATCTCCTTTCGTTCGCTTAAAATATATCCCCTAGTCTAGCATTATTTTTTTCAATTTGCAAGGGGTTTTTTAAAAATTATTTCAAAAGACTTGAAAAATTATTAAAAATGTTGTATTATACTGCTGGGGTTATGTGTGAACATATATATAACCTTAAGAAAGGAGACATATTATGCACGCCGTAAACACAACAAACTATTATGGCAAAATCAGCATATCATCAAGCGCAATCGCCGTGGTTGCGGGATTTTGCGCGCTGGAATGTTATGGCGTTGTTGACCTTGTTTCCCACAGCATCAAAGACAGCGTGAAATACCTTATCAAAAAACAACCCTACGCCAAAGGCGTGAAAATAACAAACAATAACAACAGAATCACTGTTGATGTATATTGCATTTTCAAATATGGCGTTTCACTTTCTGCCGTGGGTGAAAGTTTGAAAAAAGCAGTTAAATACGGCGTTGAAAATTTCACAGGTATGATTGTGGACGATGTTAATGTCCATGTTTGCGGTGTTCAAGTTTAGGAGATTTAAATTTAATGCAAAAAACAATAAATGGTGCAGACTTTCGCAGAATGATAAAGCTTGGCGCAGGTTTGCTTGAACAGAACAAAAAAATCGTTGACGCACTTAATGTTTTCCCTGTTCCAGATGGCGACACAGGCACCAATATGTTCTTGACGATAAAATCCGCGGTTGCGGAAACCAACAAAATCACAGAAAACGATTTGCCCACACTGGCAGAGGCGCTTTCAAAGGGCGCACTGCGCGGCGCGCGTGGCAACAGTGGCGTTATCACATCACAAATCTTGAAAGGATTTTGCAGTGTGATTGGCCAAAGCAAAGAAATCACAACAAAGCAGTTTGCAAAGGCGCTTGCCGAAGGGTCAAATATTGCCTATAAGGCCGTAACACAACCAAAAGAAGGCACAATCCTCACCGTTATCCGCGTGATTGCGGAACAAGCCATTCAAATTGCCAAACACACAAACGATTTCCACACCTTTATGCCACTTGTGCTGGAACAAGGGGAAATCATTTTGGCGCAAACCACAGAAATGTTGCCTGTTTTGAAAAAGGCGGGCGTTGTGGACAGTGGCGGCAAAGGCCTTTTGGTGATTTTGAATGGATTTTATAAGGG
>JAFVTB010000145.1 GCA_017503445.1 Clostridia bacterium | reverse complement strand
CTTTGGCGCTTATATACGCATTTGTGTGCCGGGTGATATAAGCAACGCCGTTTTCTGCAAGCGCAAAGTGTTCAAAATTTGCAAACTTATCGGTGGTTGCGCCGCTTGTAAAACCAAACCGTTCAATCAATTCAAATGGTGCGCTTTCAGTCAATACAGACACATTGAAAACGCCGGTTTGCTCAATCATATTGGCGGTGTGATTATCTTTATTCACCGCAATCGCCACTTGTTTTGGGCTGCTGGTCACTTGAATAAGTGTGTTTATCACACACCCGCTTTGTTTTTCGGTTTTTGCAGTCAAAATATACAACCCATAGGTTATGTTATGTAATGCTTTCATGTTCACTCCGTTGTGAATATTATACTGTTTTTTGGGGCTTGGCGCAACAAATATGCGGAAAGATAAAAAAATCGGCATTTCTGCCGATTTTTTTTGGTGGGACTGAAGGGACTTGAACCCTTACGATTGCTCACACGCCCCTTAAACGTGCGCGTCTGCCGATTCCGCCACAGTCCCAAGGAATGGATTAACTTTGCAAGTTTATCACATTTTTTAAACCTTGTCAACACTTTTTGGCAAGAAAAATATTTTTAATAATCATCCAATCCAAGCAATTTAATTTTTTTATAATTTTCTCCATTTCAAATTTAATGCATTAATATAACTGTATTGTTGACAATCTTCTTCATTGTCGACAACGCCGTCTGCCCAAAAAATCGTTTCATTTTCAAGTTTCAATGTTGCTTTATAAATTTCGTTGCTATAATTTTCTTTCGCCGGACAAAGTTTTACATTCAAAACACCTTCAAAACACAATTCCACAATGCCAAACCATGCAGAATTATCAAAAACTGCATTAACTTTTGTGCTTAAAAAATCTTGCTCAACAACAAGTTTTGTCATAAGGGCGTCATGAAAATCAACCATTTTTTCCATTAACTCATTAACATCATCTTGAGTTCTTATATAATTCCACTCATTGATATCTGCCAAACATTTGATATCAACACCAGAACTTTCAATTGATACTTTTCCATCTTGCAAAATTCTCGAAAGAAAATCAAAATTATCAAACACTTCTTTATATCCAAAAAAAGAATTTAACCTTATTTCTTTGTTTGAGCTTTGCAATTTTTTTATAATTGATAACTCAGTTCCTTTGTAATGTACCCAATCATCACACAGGGTTTGAATTTTTTCAATTTGCACATGAGAATTCTCATCGATATAATTAATAAGTTCAAAATTGTTCGTTAGTGGGTTTATTACAATATACTTTGCATAATAACCACTATTAATAATTCCATAAACTATTGATTTATAATATAAATTCTTCCCTTTATCAAAAACCCTGACAAACATATAAATTCTTCCTTTTTAATAATCTTCAAGCCCCACAAGATAATCGCATGAAACCTTGAAATATTTGGCAAAGACAATCAATGTGTCAATGTTGGGAATTTGAAGGCCGCGTTCCCAATACGAAATAGCCACTTGCGTGAAACCCACTTGTTTGGAAAGCTGATTTTGACTTAATCCGCGCTCTTCGCGAAGTTTTTTTAAACGTTCTGGAAATCTATTCATTGAAACAATGATAACATTTGTTATAAAAAAATAGACCTCTTATAATATTTGTTATTAAAAATACTTGACTTATAATATTTGTTATAATACAATAAGTCCGTAAAGGTGTTCTTCTCCAAAAGGGAAAAATTAATAATCTTCTAATCCAAGCAAATAATCGGCGGAAACCTTGAAATATTTGGCAAAGACAATCAATGTGTCAATGTTGGGGATTTGAAGGCCGCGTTCCCAGCGGGAAATTGCAGTATGACCAAAACCAACTTCTTTGGCAAGTTGATTTTTGGTTAAACCTTTTTCTTCTCTTAACTTATTTAATCTTTCTGGAAACTTACTCATAAAAGCACCTTTTTGTAATTATTCCATTTGGAACAACAAAATAGTTGACTTGCCCCAATTGGGGCAATATAATACAAATAGTTGTTCCGTTTGGGACAACAGGAGGTTTGTTTATGAAAAATTTTTTGGTGAGACGGGAACTTATAAGGGATTTTATGGTGGAAAACCATTTGGACACCGAACAATTTTGCAAAATGTGCAAAATTCCGCCGCTGGTGCTTTCGCAACTTTTGTTGAATGATTTTAATTTTGATATTCACCACTTTGCACGCATGTGTAAAACAATGAACAAAAATATGCACGAACTTTTAATTGGTGATAATGCCATTAATAATGCAGTGGTGCAACAAATAAAAAAACAATTTGCTTGACTTTGCCCGGCAAATTTTTTTAAAATTATCAAAAAGGGGGAAATGCAAATGAAAAAAGGCAAAATCACCAGTGCGCTTTTTGTGATCGCGCTTGCTGCAGGGGCATTTACGGGGCTTACGGGATGTGCAGACCAAAAACTTACGCTTAATCACAACACAAAAATCACGGCGCTTGAAAGCGCGCTTGCCCAAGAAAACTATACCACCACACACGAAACCACAAATGGCAACGGATATAAACAAATTGTGAATATGTATGACGAAAACTTTGCCCTGACAATCATCAATCAAAACAACGGCGGCCAGGTGACAACCGATAAATATTATTCTTTCGTGAATTATGAAGGCGAAAATCTTATGCTGTATATGATTCATCAGGCCAATAATGTTGAAGGCGTTTTAAACGCGGGCGGGCAGTTTAAGATTATCTCTGCAGAAAAACAATTGGCAACCTATGGCGATATTGCACGCGATTTGGGAAATCTTGACCTTTTGACAACCGCCGAAGGCAAACTTGTGCCAAAAGACAACACAACAACCCTTCGCTTTGCAAACAACACCATTTCAACCACCACGCAAGATGGCACAAAAATCACCCTTTCAAACATTGGCACCACACGCATTGAACTTTCTGGCGATGTTTTGACATCTGCAACCCACGCACCTTGGCAAGATGAAATTGTGATTGACGGCGTGAAATATGTTTTGAAAAACAACGCATACACCGCCATTTTGGATGATGATTTTTGGGCGAAGCATGCACACGCAAACATTTTGGAAAAGGTGAACACGCTTGATGTTGTGGCGTTGCAACAAAATAGCACAACATTGTCATACGCAGGGCGCACAATCACCTTGCCAATCACCTTTGGTGGTGACTTGGCATCAGAAAATGGTTTTTGTTTTGACCTGATAAACTTTGTTAACCAAAACGGCAAAGTGGAATTTGCAGACCAAACAATCGCAAAAACACTTATCACCCAAAACACCACAATTGCCGATTTGACAAACTTTGTTGCAAGCGCAAACTTTCAAACAACAAAAACAACAACAACCATTTTTTCTGAAACCAGCATGACAACTGAAAAAATCACATATCAAAACCGCGAATATGTGAAAGAAACAATCCAATTTGTTGATGGCGAAGAGTATTTAACCACCGAATATGGCATTTTTGTTGGCGGGATATATTATAAAATTATTTTCACAAATTATGACAGCGCAGGCGAACTTTATGGCAACAATGCGTTTGTTTATTCATATTGCGCAAGATCAGATGCCAACCTGCAACCAAACCTTGGTGAAGATGTTTTAAGCGCACTTACACAAACCAACGGAAAACTTGAAACCGTGAACAACTTTGCGGAAATATCTTTTGATTTAGGCAATCTGACAATCACCAATTTGTTTGACAATGCCACAGAAAGCTTTGGAAGCGAAGTTTTGACCTTTGCCAATGTTGCCGAAAAGCGTTTTGACGTGCCAGCTTATGTGATTGAAACAATTTTGCAGCAAGATTCAAGCAACCCATTGAACTAGGGAAGGCCGCGGCGTATAATTTGCCCAACGGGCAAATTATACGCTTTTTTTGCGTGCAAAAAAAGCGCGGCTTGCGCATGCAAGCCACGCCGCGGCCACCTTTTGCTTGAAATCCCAAAATCTTTATGCTATACTGCCCCTATGAACAAAACAATTGCATGCATCTCAACCCCGCTTGGCACGGGGGCAATCAGCATTATCCGCGTAAGCGGCCCACAATGCCTTGAAATTGCCAAAAAAGTGTTTTTTTGCAAGGATAAAGAAAACATCCAACCCCGCGTTTTAAACCTTGGGGATTTTGTTTATGGGGAAGTGGTGGATAAGTGCCTTATGGCATACTTCAAATCCCCACTTTCCTACACAGGTGAAGACATGGTTGAATTTCAATGTCATGGTGGCGAATTTTTGGCGGAAAACATCCTTAAAGCCCTTTTGGAAAATGGCGCAATTTTGGCTGAAAATGGCGAATTTTCAAAGCGTGCATTTTTGAATGGCAAACTCACCCTTGATAAGGCCGAAGGCATCATTGATGTCATCAATGCCACCAGTGAGGCCGAGTTAAAAGCCGGATATCACCTTTTGAAAGGCGCGTTGAAAAACCAAGTGATTGACCTTCAAAACAACCTGACAACCAGTCTTGCAGAAATCGAGGTTGCACTTGATTATCCAGAATATGATGACGAAAAACCCGCAATTTTGGGCATCCAAAAAACCCTTGAACAAACACTAGAAACCGTCAATCATTTGCTTGAAACCGCAAACACCGGCAAAGTTGTGAAAAACGGCATCAATATTGCCATCGTGGGCAAACCAAATGTTGGGAAATCAAGTCTTTTAAACGCGCTTTTGGGCGAAGAACGCGCAATTGTTACATCAATTGCTGGCACAACGCGTGACACCATCACCGAACGGATAAATTTCAAGGGAATGAAATTCAATTTTGTGGACACAGCGGGCATCCGCGAAAGCGATGATGTGG
>JAFVTB010000144.1 GCA_017503445.1 Clostridia bacterium | reverse complement strand
TTGATAAGGGCTTCATTAAAAAAATATCCCCGCAAATTGTTAAAAAATTTATGGTTAGGACTTTGCGCGCCTTAGTTTTGATAAGATTTTAAGAATTTTTCAAAGCGAAAGGGTTGCCGTCAAAGTGAGGGCTTTGCCGGCGTTCGTTTCGCAAAGAAAAAACTTAAAAGATATCAAAAATAAGGATAAAATATCCGCCGGGCGTGTCAGCACGGCGGAATAAAAAAGGTTGGCAAATGTCACTAAACCAACCAAATTTGTAACTAAGAATTAACTAAAATTTAACGGATTTGTTTATTACTTTGAAAAACGCTTATATCACCACCTTTTATGTAATATTTTGAAATTTAATCAATTTGTTAAGAAGATTAGGAAATTAAATTTCTAAAACGAAAGCTGGACGCACGCCTGTGGAGTGGTTCAAATAGTTGGCAAATTGGAAGCCGTAGGCGTTGCTGTAGTATTTCGCGACAGCAGTTTGGGGGTGACCCGAGCGCAACCACCAATCGGTGTTAATCCGTATATTGCTGCCTAAGCTATAATGGTCATAGTAGAAGGTTTCGGTTGAACTTACACCCGCAAGCGGGAACATATAAGCGGGATTTGATGCTGTAATGCTTGTGGAGTCTGTTTCACCATAACATGTCGTTGTCAATGCTTTCCCCACAATTGGAAGGTCTGTCATGTTATTTTCATAAAAAGTGTCAATTGTAGTTTTTAACGTCGAACCATAATACCTATTGCTGCCGGTTTCATTAAAATATGAAGATCCAATAGTGTCTTGGCAAAAACATAAAACCTCATTGGCTTCAAGTTCTGCAGATGTAACTTCGTTACAAACCGCATTTGGAAAAAGTGCAGATTTTAATATCGCATTTACTGATGACAGACTATAAATCACATCCTTGCTTACCAAAGAATACTCATTCCATATTGCATTTTTGGCAGGAGTTGAACTTTCTTCGACCGCCCATTGCCAAATGGAATTTTGATCATAACCACTTAGCGTGTAATATGAATAATATTTTATAAGATTAGCCAAGTTAAGCTCACCACTACTTAAAGTTTTTGTTTTGTTTGAATAGCCAATTATTGCCCAGTTTTTGCCGCCGTGCTTGATATACGCATAACCCATAAATGTACCACTTGGAATAGGGGAAAGCATATCCGCAGAGTTTGTTGGCAAACCCGCCATACTCCAACGGATATCAAGACCATAATCGGTTGTGTAAATGATTGGGTCAGTTTCGGGATTGCATTCCCAAGTGCCGTTTAAAAGTTGTTCTTGGGGGGTGAGGGCGCTGTCGCCGAGTTGCGCAGCGCCAGCAAGGTTGGCGCTGTTGGACGAGGCGGTAGCGCCCATTGGGGCAATCAACACCCCGCAAAGGGTGCCGATGCCCATAAAAAGCGCAAGGCCGCCTGCGCCCAGGACCTTTAACATTTTCTTATTCATTTTTTCTCCGATACTTAACTAGTTTTCTAGTTTATTTACATTTTTATACTATTTTTCTAGTTTGTCAAGCAAATTTAACTAGAATTTTAGTTAAAATGAAAATATGTTTAGTAAGATATTAAAACAATTAAGAGTTGAAAGTGGGCTTACGCAAGCCCAACTTGCCAAAGAGATTGGCGTTGTACAAGGCACGATATATTTTTGGGAGAACGGAACCAACGAACCCACAGCGACATATCTTGTGCGTCTTGCGAAGTTTTTTAAGGTGGACTGCGACCAACTTTTGGGCCTTGAATATCTTGAAACAAACCAAAACAATCATTTGGAAGTTTTAAAGCTTTACAACAATATGAACACCAAGCAAAAGGACCTTACGATTGATATAATGAAAACGATAATTGAGCATAAATAAAACCCGCACCCTTTTGTGAATGCGAGTTTTTTTTAATTTAATATCCAAAGTGCAAGGTTTAGACACGTGGCAATTGACAGCCAAAGCGGATAAATTGTCAAAACCCTGCCATACAACTTGTTTTGGGAAATGATTTTGCCCCAAAAAATCCAGCCCGCCACAAGGTTAAGCACAATGACGATCAAGCCAAGGAAAAGTTGGTTAAGCGTGAAGAACACAAGGCACCAAAGAACGTTCAAAATGCCATTGACAATGCCCCAAAACAAGATTTCTTTTGGCACGCCACCTGCGCGCACCCAAAAGAAAAATATAACTGCAAAAGCAAGATAGATAATCGTCCACACGATGGGGATTACGATGTTTGGAATCCACTGGGTGGGGGTGGTCAGGGCGTTAAACCAATCACTGCCCAAGTTGACAAACAAACTGCCAAGCCCCGCCACAATGGCAATAAAGGCAAAAATCAGAATAATTTTCAGGGTTTTGTTTTCCATAGTATAATTATACTAATATTCTGGTTAAAATATTCCAACAAAAAAACCCCAATTGGGGCTTTTTTTATGCAGCAGGCGCGGTTTGATATTTTTCAATAAGTGCGGTGATTTTTGCAGCTTGTTCGGCGGTGATGGTTTGGTTTGCAACAGCCGCGTTCAAGTGATTTTGCACAGCGGTTTTGTTTGCATCAACTGCGGTTTTATACTGCGCCTTTAATGTGGTTTGAATTTGGGCATATTGTGCTTTTGCGTTTGCAACAAGTTCATTCACTTGCGCCTTGAATTGTTTCACTGCTTCATTAAAGTTTGCTTTTGCCTGTGCAAGTGCAGATTTTGTAGTTTTAAGGATTTCTTTTTCAAAATCAAGTGCTGCTTGGGCGGTTTGCACAAGCACAGTATCGTTG
>JAFVTB010000143.1 GCA_017503445.1 Clostridia bacterium | reverse complement strand
GGGTGTTTTTTAAGATATTCAAGAGTAAGGTCTTTAAGGTTTTGCAATGCAATGGCTTCTTTATTATAACACAAAGCACCTCGAACTTCAAGGTTTTTTCTTTGGAGATAATAAAAAAACGCAAAAAGGGCAATTTTACTTTAAAAGCAATTCAAGTTCTTGTTGTGATTGCTTTTGCAACTTTTCATAACACCCATCAATTGAAAGTTGAATTAATTTTTTATTTGCTTCAATCACTTTGTTAATGGGAACACCTTTTTTTATGTCTTGAAGAGTGAAGAAAGTTTTGTTGATGTGTTTGTCGGCAGGTTGCCGAACTGATAATCTGTGGATATATTTATGATTTGTTTTATCAAAAATCCCAAGGTCAAAATTGCGTATAAGCACATATCTTGTGCGGGTTTTGTTTACAAATGCAAATTCTTGAATTTCAATTGTTTCAAGGTTTGTAAAAATTTGGGGAACATTAAACCCCATGCGCGCCAAAACTACGGGCTTAATTTTTGATTTTTTCACAATAAGGGCACTGCTTGCGATGATGATATCTTTGGGATTTGACTTCATAAATTCTCCTTAAAAATTGTGCAAATTGCGCGCTCGGCGTTTTCGGCGCGAAGTTTTTTCTTGCGTTCTTGTTCTTCATTATATTCTTCAATTTTGCCATTGTCAATCTTTTTTCCGTTTGGATAGGAAAATTTTTCCCTTGGCACATGTGCCACGATAATATCCCTAAAATAAACCTTAAAATTTTTATCCATAATTGTTCCCTCGGGGGCATTATATCACAAAAAATCAATATGTCAACCCATCACCAAAATTTTTGCAACCGCATAAATTAATAAAAGAATAAGTGTTTCTACGGAGGGGATAAGATGTGCGGAATTGTTGGATATGTTGGGAAATCTTTGCGCGCAGGTGATGTGCTTGGGGTGCTGAAAAAACTTGAATATCGGGGATATGACTCTGCGGGCATTTCAGTGATTGGGGCAGGAGGGCAAAGGGTTTATAAGGCGCTTGGGGTGATTGATAATCTTTGCGTTAAGGTGCCAAAAAACATATTTGCGCAAAGTGCCATTGCCCACACGCGCTGGGCAACCCATGGAAAGCCATCGGCGCTGAACGCACATCCGCATTGTTCAAGCGGAAAACTTTGGACGATTGTACATAATGGCATTATTGAAAATGCCGAAAAATTGAAATCCACGCACAACTTGCAAACCTTGGGGCAAACCGACACTGAAGTTTTGGCGCAGTTTTTGGAATTTCGCGGTGCAAATGATATTGACGGGTTTGTAAAGGCGTTTAAAGATGTGGAAGGAAGTTGGGCCATTTTGGCACAATGCAAAGAAGTTCCAAGCGCACTTTTTATTGCAAAAAACAAAAGCCCTCTTTATGCCGCACAAGATCAAAATGGAAATTTTTGGGTGGCATCAGACCCAATTTGTTTTGCCGACTTTGCAAAAGAATATATCTGCTTTGAAGATGGCGAGTTTGCCATAATTGAAAACAACAAACTTTGTGTTTATGATGAAAATTTGAATATTATCATCAAAAACTTTGCGAAGTTTGCTGAGATTGCGTCCACCGCCACCAAAGGCGATTTTCAGCATTTTATGGAAAAGGAAATCTTTGAACAGCCCGCTGCGCTTTGCCGCCTTGTGAATGGCTTTAAACAAAGCAGATGCTTTGCGCGCTTTTCGCCAAGCTTTTTGCTGCAGTTTGAACACGTGAAGTTTTTGGGTTGTGGCAGCGCGTATCATGCGGCAATGTATGGGGCGGAGATTTTTAAGGATATCTTGCAAATTTCTGCAAGTGCGGAAGTTGCCAGTGAGTTTGTTTATTCCAAAACATTGTGTTTTGAAAAAACGCTGTTTGTGTTTATCAGCCAAAGCGGAGAAACCGCTGATACAATAAGGGCGCATGAACTTGTAAAGGCGCATGGCGGACAAAGTTTGGTGATCACAAATGTGGAATATTCAACCCTTGCGCAAAAAGCAGATTTTGCGCTTGGGATTTTTGCAGGACCAGAGGTTGCCGTTGCTTCAACAAAGGCATTTGTTTGCCAGCTTGCGGCGCTTTATCTTTTGGCAAAAGCCATGCAAGGGGATTGTGAAGATTTTTTTGGCGATGTTGAAGATGCAGCAAAAGAAATTTTGAATTTTGATATGGCAAAATTTGATGCGCTTGCCAAAGAAATTGCTGTATGCCCGCATGCGGTTTTTATTGGCAAAGCCCTTGATTTTGTTCTTGCCCGTGAAGGCGCGCTGAAACTTATGGAAATTACATATATAAACTCCTTGGCCACTTTGGCGGGTGAGTTAAAGCACGGATATCTTGCACTTGTGCAGAAGAATACGCCGCTTTTTGTGTTTGCAAATGATTTTTATCTTGCCCCAAAAACATTGAATGCAGCGCAAGAGGCGGCTGCGCGTGGGGCCAAGGTTATTGAAATTTCTTTCTTGGATAAAAAGCATATCAAATCACATCTTTTGCCGCTTCTTGCAATTGTGCCAATCCAATATTTGGCGTATCGTGTTTGCATCCTAAAAAACCTTGACCCCGACAAGCCGCGTAACCTTGCCAAAAGTGTTACTGTGGAATAGTTGCCCCAAAATTTGGGTTTTTTTTTGTAAAAAAGTGTCAATTTGTCTTGCCAAAATGGCGCGGGGATGCTAAAATATCTTTATACAGGAGATATGATGCAACTAAACGCCTACTTGCAAAAACACTTTACACCTTTCGACTATGCAACCACCCAAAAAATTTTGGCAGAGAAATTTAACCTCAAAAACCTTTCAAACGGCAAAAAAATTTTTTTGTGCGTTGGGGCAATTGGCTCAGGCAAATCAACGGTGATTGCAAACTTGTATGCACAAAATCTGTTGCATTATCCGTATTTAAGCGATAAAATTGTGGCTGAAAAGCTTTCTTCAACTGGTGCGCCAAAATCAACATGTGAACAGGTTGCCGCAGCAACCCACAAAATTGCCAAAAATCTTGTGAAAAGCGGCCACAGTTTTTGTTGGGAACCTGAAGACACAAACGGCAAATATCTTGAAATTGTTGACTTTGCAAAAAAACAGGGCTTTAAGATTGAGGTTTTTTATGTGATGACAGATGCAGTGAATATCAATCTTGGCCGCACAATGCAACGATTTGGGCAGTCAACAACCGCGCAACAGGTTTTGGACAGCTTTTATGGCATAGAAAAACAAGTGATAAAATTGATTGAGCATTGCGATACACTTGATATGTTTGATAATTCTTCACAGTTTGGTCAAACTAAGCCAAGGGCCAATGCGCAAAAAGAAACGGGGGAAACTTTTTGTCTTTAATGAAAATTAAAAATCTTGGAATATCATGTTTTGTGGCAGGCGCGATGATTTTGGGCGGGCTGTCATTTTTTCAACCAGCAAAAGTTTATGCAGAAGATCTTTTGCCACAAAGTTTTGAATATCGTATTGCCGATATTGGCTTGACGGTGGGTGATCAAGGTGGCACACAGCTTTGCTGGGCATATACATCTTCAAAAGTTCTTGAAACTTTGATTTATAATGCAACTTCGCAAACTGCTGTGGTGAACATCAGTGAAGATTGGATCAGTTTGGCGTATCAATATTATGTTAATGATGAAAATCAAACATTGATAAGTGAAGGCAAAACAACTGATGATAAAACCAACTATCTTTATGGCCAAACAGGCATCCCGCAATTTTTTCAGCGGGTTATTATGGCATATGGTTTGATGTTTGAAGAAGATTTTACTTTGACTGAAACTGTAACCCCTCAAAATTACAAGGAAATTTTTGAAACAAGCAAGGCGAATGCCAGCAAAAATATCATTTCAAACATTGCACCATTTTGGGTTGGTGACATTACACCTTATTCTACCCAAGATGATATTGTTAATACAATTAAGGATTATCTTTATAATAATGGCGCGGTTTACACAGCAGTTAATTCAATCACAAGTGGCAATGAATATAATTACGTCTACCATTCCACAACTGCGGATTTAGGTCATGCAATGACAATTATTGGCTTTGATGATGCAATCCAAATTGATGTCAACGGTGATGTGAAAACAGGGGCATTCAAACTTTTAAATTCCTATGGAAATTATCGTCAAATTGTGTATATGCCATATGACATGATGGCGCCGAACATTGTGGAAATTGACGATATTCCAACCGAAACCAATGCCGTTCTCAGCAACACATTTGTGTTTAATGTTGAATTTAATACAGGTGATAACCCAGGTGGCAATGACACCCCAACCAACCCAAACCAGCCAACAAACCCTGATGAACCGGAAAACCCTGCCGACCCAAATGAGCCAACTGATCCAAACCAGCCAGTTGACCCGAATCCAGATACCCCAACAGACCCCGATGACCCAAATGAACCTGTTGATCCAAACCCAAATGAACCAACCGAGCCCGAAGATCCAGATGACCCTAATGAGCCAACTGATCCAAGCACGCCGGTTTTGCCCGAAGATCCAAATGATGGTCCAAATGATCCAAATGAAGATATAAGCGGCGATGGTGGCGGCAGCACAACCACAGGACAAAACACCATGGGGGAACTTTTGGACAACCTTTTGGGGCGTTATGAGCAAAAATCAGGTGGTGAAAAAGCAGTTGTGGTGTTTGCAATCTTGACAATGCTTGGGCTGGCTGGCACAGGCATTGGCTTTGGAATTGCGACACTTATCACAAAAAGTAAAACTGCCGCAATAAATCAATCTGCATTTGGCAACAGTGTTCAACAATATCGCCAGCATCAGCTTTCTCTTGCCCAGCAAAAGGCGGACCTTGAAAAACAAATCGCCGATATGCGCGCCGAAGCAAAAAAACGCAAACAGCGCCGCCTTAAACGCGAATTCAAGAAAAAACTTGAAGAAAATCAATAAAAACCAAGCCCGCCGTGGCTTGATTTTTTATGTATTGATAGAATTTAATAAAAAAAATTGCCCACTGGCAATCTTTTGGTTTATGCATAAACAAATAAAATCTTAGGCCGCTGGTGCTGTCCATTCAGGCAAAAGTGCAGGCAAAATAACGCTGATGCAAAGCTGGAAGAACAGGATCAGTGCAACGATAATCGCAAGACCAATCAAAACGTTGATTAAACGCTTTTTGGCTTCTTCGCGTTTATCGGTTGAATCAGCACGCGCCATATTCACACCCAAAATAACTGCATAAATCATACCAGCCGCACAAACCACAATCAGCATTGGCCAAAGAACAGATTTGATTGCGTCAACAATTGTCCAAACCCAGCTCCAGTCTGCAGCGGCTTCTTCAAACATCAATGTGCTTAATGACATTAAGATATCCTCCATATAATTTATTTTTTGCAAAACATTTGCTTTCTATGCAACGCAAATACATTTCACATTTTTATAATACCACAACAAACAATCTTTTCCAAACAATTTTTGCCACTTTTTTATTTTTTTTAACTTTTTTCTTAAAATTTTTTGAGATATTTGGTGTGCGCTGATTTGCTTGCTTTTTTTTAATGAGGGTGGTATTATAAAATATATATAAGGAGTTATAATGAAGAAATTTGGAAAATATATCCTGATTGTCCTTTTCTTCTATGCAGCGGGCGTTGCGGCAAGTGTGCTGCTTGATGGCACGGATATTGCCGCGGGGCTTACATCGCTTTGGGCGCTTGCGGCGGCCGGAATGGCGCTTTTGTGTTGCCTTTTGTTTGGCAAGCCAAAAAAAGAAGAAAAAAAATCTTTTGCCGTGGGCAAAACCCAATCGGGGGATAAGGTTGCCCAATATTATGATGCAAAATGGGTTTCAGAAAAAGACCTTAAAACCAATCCAAAATACAATTTTAACACCTATGCCACATTGCCTTCTGTGAAAAAAAGCGGCATTGTGATTCGCAACGAAGTGAAAAACGGGCATTTGGAAGTGAATATGTATGACCCGATTCACACGCTTGTGATTGGTACAACCGGCAGCGGTAAAACCGCAAATGTTCTTAGTCCGGCAATCCGCATCTTGGCCCATACAGGTCAAAAACCATGCTTTGTCATCACTGACCCCAAGGGCGAACTTTACAGCAAGCACAGCAAGCAACTTCGCAAAGAAGGATATCGCATCCTAACGCTTGATCTTCGTAAGCCGTTTGCGTCAACCCGATGGAATCCAATGGGCAATGCGTATGACCTTTATCACAGGGCGCTGGATATTGAACAAGAGGTGAAAATTCACAATGGCGGCAAACCCTCACAATTCAAATTGCACGAAACAACAAACTTTAAGGGTGAAAAAACTTGGTTTGAATGGAATGGATATGCTTATGGCGACCGTGCACAACTTGTCAGTGACCTTAAAGCCAAAAAGCAAGAACTTATTGACACTGCCTTTAATGAACTTCGTGAAATTGCCGCAAGCGTTTGCCCTGTGGAAGACAAGCAAAACCCTTCTTGGGAACGCGGCGCGCAAGACCTTTTGTATGGCATTATGATTGCAATGCTTGAAGACAGTGAAAATCCAGAACTTGGCATGACAAGGGAAAAATTCAATCCATACAACCTTGCAAAAATTGCCACGCTTCGTGATGATGACCCTGATAATCCTTATGGCACGCTGCGTGATTATTGCAGTGGGCGTGATAAATTCAGTAAGGTTCCATCGCTGACATCAACTGCCATCAATAATGCGCCAGGCACAACCAGAAGCTATATGGGTATCCTTTACACCCATATTGCAGTGTTTCAAGACACAGGTATTTGCTATGCCACTGCGCAAAGCGATATGAAATTTGATGATTTTGTTGACCAGCCAACCGTGCTTTTCATCAAAGTGCCTGATGAAAAAGAAAGCAGGCATTGTATTGCAACAATGTGTATTTCACAGCTTTATCAAAAACTTGTGTCAATTGCCTCAGAATATCCAGATTTGGCGCTGCCAAGATATGTTTATTTCCTTTTGGATGAGTTTGCAAACCTTCCAAAGATTGAAAAAATGGCAAGTTTGATCACCGTTGCACGTTCAAGAAAAATTTTCTTTGAAATGGTTATTCAATCATATTCACAGCTTGACAGCAAATATGGTGAACAAGATGCCAAAACAATCATTGGCAACTGCCCAATCCAAATCTATATTGGAACGGATGACCAAAAAACCAAGGAAGAATTTTCAAAGATGTGTGGCGAACAATCTTTGGAACTTGAACAAACCACAGAAAGTAAGTCTGATAAAAAAGATCAGGGCAAGTCAACAACCACTTCAAAACAGGTTGTCACGCGTCCACTTATCGGCCCGTATGAACTTGGGCAACTTCCAACAGGCACTTGTATTGTCAAAATTTTCCAAAATGACCCAATCAAAACCCCGTTTACAAGAATTGATAAAATCCCGGAATTTGACACCACAGTTTTGGAAGATGAATATTTCCCAAGCCGTCCATTTGATGAAGAGGCAATATATTATGATGTTCAACACCGGAATAAAATAATTTTGAAACCAAAGGGTGGGTTTGACCCTTTTGATTTCTAAAATTTTCGCCACTTGATTTCAAAAAAGTTATTTACAAAACGCAAATTTTATGATACACTAGGGGCAATCAACAGAAAGTATCTTATGGCACTTTGCCAAAGCACTTTTTGTTGTTGTCCTTTTGATAAGG